>CAKZUM010000195.1 GCA_937921525.1 uncultured Saprospiraceae bacterium | reverse complement strand
TATACTTCTACTGCCTATAAAAATGATTGGACAGGCACTTATAATGGAAAGCAGTTACCGGCGGGTACTTACTTTTATTTACTCCGATTAGGAGACGATCAAAATAAATGTTTGCAAGGTTATTTTCAATTAATTCGATAAAGACAGAAGTCAGAGGTCAGATCGTTCTAGTTAGCTTGCGCTAACGGAACTGTCAGATGTCAGACGTACGATATTGACCACGTCTCGTAGTCAACATCATACATCTGACAGCGCAGCGATCTGACCTCTGACAGCACAGCGGTCTGACTTCTAAACAAAATATATCCCATGAAAAAAATATTACTACTATCCATAGTAAGTAGCTTACTCTGTTTTGGAGTGCAAGCACAAAACGATGTTCAGTTTACCAATTATAACTTTAGTAAATTGGTTTATAATCCTGCCTATGCAGGGAGTAGTGGTATGCCGAGTATGGCAGCCATTTACAGAAACCAATGGGTGACGCTAGATGGTGCGCCTAAAACTTTACACGCTAACTTTCATATGCCATTTTATGAAAATAAATGTGGCTTTGGCGTAGCAATTACGAGTGACCAAATAGGGATGATTCGGAGTAATTTATTAGACGCTAGTTATGCCTACCGTTTTAAAACAGGTGGGAATGGCGTGATGAGTTTAGGCGTTACAGGTCGTTTAGAATATGGGAAAGTGGATTGGTCAGAAGCGAACCCTTTAGATTTAGGAGATGAGTTTGTACCTAATGTTAATGTGGGTAGTTTTCAACCTAATTTTGGATTTGGTGCCTACTATGAGCGATCTAATTTATATGCAGGATTTTCTGTTCCACAGTTAATTAATAACTCTTTGTATCAACAAGAAGATGTTAGTAATCAAGGAATAGATTATCGTACCTACTACCTAATGTTTGGCTATTTGATGAACCTTACAAAAGATGTAAAATTCCAGCCAGGCGTATTATTATCCATGAACAAGCAAGTACCTTTTGAAGCAGATATTACTGCTAATTTTATTTTCTTAAATACTTTTTGGATTGGTGGAAATTATCGAGTTGGAGATTCTTTTGATGCAATGGTACAATACCAAATAACAAATGAAATGCGTGCAGGTCTGTCTTTTGATTTCACGATGTCTGAATTGAATAAGTTTACAAATGGCTCTATTGAATTGATGGTATCTTACAATATCAACAAATCTTTAGCAGCCCGTAAAGCAGAGAATATTAACAATCTACGATACTTTTAGAAATGGTAAATAGTGAATGGTGAACGGTGAATGGTAAATGGTAAATGGTAAATCACGTGATTCACCATTCATCATTTACCATTTACCATTCACCATTCACTATTTCTTAACAAGACTTATTATGAGAAAACACACAATGCTATGCCTGCTAGTATTAGGGATACTAGTTTCAGGGTATGCGCAAAAAGAAGTCAAACTGCAAGCCGATTATGCCTATCAAAAAATGGGCTATTCTTCTTCAGCAGATTTATACGAGCAAGTGGGCGCATCAAAGTTAAACACCGCCGCCAAAGCTCGATTGGGCGATAGTTATCGTTTGAATGGAAATACAGAAGCCGCCGAATATTGGTATGCGCAAGCCGTAGCAGAAACACCTGATGCAGAAGATATTTTGCACTATGCACAGATGTTACAAAGTAATGGAAAATGTGAAGAGGCCATTACCTATTATAATGAATATCTGGAAGTAGTAGAAACTGACGCAATCACTCCAAGAGCGAATATTAAAGATTGCTCCGAATTAGATTTCCGAGCAAAAAGTAATACGAGGGTGACTAACATGACGGCACTCAACTCACCACATTTAGATTTTAGTCCGATTCCTTATAAAGGAGGTATCGTCTTTACTTCTACTAGAGGACGAGAGACTACAAAAATGATTGACCAATGGACCAATGATAATTTTTCTGACTTATTTTATGCAGAGAAAGATGGCAATGGGCAATTCAAAAAACCTATCGTCTTTGAAGGTAGAATCAATGAAAAATTTCATGATGGAACAGCTACCTTCGACAAGTCTGGTACTCGTATGTACTTTTCTAGAAATAGCGAAGGAAAGAATAGTAAAGAGGTCAATGACTTAAAAATATATAGTGCAGATTTAGTAGAGGGGGTATGGACAAATATTAAAGCGGCTTCTTTTAATGACGCAGAATTTGCTACTTGTCATCCGACCTTATCTCCAGATGGACGCTATTTGTATTTTTCTTCTAATCGCCCAGGAGGTATAGGCGGAATGGATTTGTATGTTGTTAATAAGAGAGGGAATAGTTGGTCTACGCCTAGAAATTTAGGACCTACGGTCAATACGCCATCCAACGAAATTTTTCCATTCACCAATAAAAAAGACGAACTATTCTTTGCTTCCAATGGCCATCAAGGTATGGGCGGGCTGGATATTTATAATGTAAAAAAATATAATGGCGACTGGCAGCCTGTCGAAAATTTGGGGGCGCCATTTAATTCTATAAAAGATGATTTTGGTTTTAGTCAAATGAACAATGGGAAAGAAGGCTACTTCTCTTCAAACCGTGGAAATGGTGTAGGGGGGGATGATATTTATCAATGGCAATCAGATGAATTGATTAGTAGTACGATGGATAATACCAATATTATTGCGGTAATTGATGAGGCAACTGGTGCAAGAATCCCCGCAGCAATGGTGACCATTACAGAAGGAGTCGCCAATAAAATGGCTGAAGCAACAGATGATGGAGAACTATCAGATATGATTAGTTTTTTAACGGACAATAAAGGAATGGTAAGTCCGTCTTTTGCTGCTGGACAAACCTATACGATCAGCGTTAATAAACCAGGGTATGCCACTTATAAAAAAGTAGTAACTGCCTATGATTTATTAAAAGCAAGAGAGTGGACCGTGGCAATAGCAAAGCGAGATGGAGTGGTACTAGATGGTAGTGTTTTAAATAAAAAATATGACCATGCTGTACCCAATGCGGTAGTGACTCTCTTTAACTATTGTACAGGAGAAAAAGAAAAAATCCTGTCTGATAGCGATGGCAAATTTTCTTTCTTCTTAGATTGTAAGTGCGACTATGAAGTACTTGGAGAAAAAGAACGATTTACAGCAGATAAAAAAACAATTTCTACAATTAATATTAACTGTGAGGACAGTCCCCCTATCACAACAACACTCTTACTGAACATTGGGTCGGCACCAAGAACTACTAACACAAGTAGATCGGCGCCGATCAACAGTTCTGCCCCGACACGTGTTGTCAGTAAGCCTGTAGCTACTCCTGTGAATACATCGGTTAATAAAATTGCTCCAGTAATCAAGAATCTAAGTGATTTATCTACTGATAACCTCGACTTGTCTGTTGGTAATATTATTACTTTAGATAATCTGTATTACGACTACGATAAATTCTTTATTCGACCAGATGCGGCAAAAGAATTAAATAGAATTGTTGATATAATGAAGCAGTATCCTACCCTAGAATTAGAATTATCTTCCCATACAGATTCCAGAGGACGTAAAGGCTATAATCAAACCTTGTCCCAAAAAAGAGCAGAGGTAGCGGTCAATTACATTATTTCTAAAGGTGTTTCCCGCAGCAGATTGGTCGCAAGAGGACTAGGAGAGGATCAATTGAGGAATCATTGTGCAGATGATACTTATTGTTCTGAGGCAGAACATCAAGAAAATCGTAGAACGGAAGTTCGGGTGTTGAAAAGATAAAATTAAAGTGGCAAAGCTAGGGTTGTTTTTTACCACATAGATACATAGGTCACATAGATTTCTATACGCTATGCTATGTGATCTATGTACCTATGTGGTAGTCAATCGCTACGTGACTAGTTGCGACTTGAATTCTATAATTTATTTAATACAATAATTAGGGCGAACGAAAAGTAGTTTTTATAATATGTATTAGTGGAAGAAAGTTACAAACTTTCAAAATATTAGGTTGAAGTTACAAACTTCAACCATCGACCCAAACATTTTCCAATGAATTACAT
>CAKZUM010000194.1 GCA_937921525.1 uncultured Saprospiraceae bacterium | reverse complement strand
CGATTTAAAATGAAGATTTTTTGCTTTAGACAACTTGAAAAAATGAGATTTTATCTGGTATAAATGAACATTTTTTCAGGGCAGTATAAAGGAAAAAAGACCATTTTAAATGTAAAAGTTATTTGTGCGTCGTTCCTTAGTGTTTATTTCAATATTTTTTGTACGGTAAATAGGGCGAACGAAAAGTCGTTTTTATAATATGTATTAGTGGAAGAAAGTTACAAACTT
Source organism: uncultured Saprospiraceae bacterium (assembly GCA_937921525.1). GTDB lineage: Bacteria > Bacteroidota > Bacteroidia > Chitinophagales > Saprospiraceae > JAFMDF01. The sequence goes on along the minus strand of CAKZUM010000194.1, from coordinate 9,494 downwards.
TCAAAATATTAGGTTGAAGATACAAACTTCAACCATCGACCCAAACATTTCCCAATGAATTACATATTACGACTTTGACTTTTCGTTTGCCCTATACGGTAAAAATTGAGTCTTGATTGTCAACGTTTTATAGGCATTCTCCATTCACAATTTTCCATTCACAATTAACTCTATTGTATATTAATAATTTCAAAATTATGAAGACTTTATTTATAAAAGGTATTTTTATCACTTTATTAATTCAGATGACATGGACACTTTCTGCACAGCAATTAGTCTACCAACCCGTTAACCCCGCATTTGGTGGAGACTCTTTTAATTATAGCTGGATGATTAGCTCTGCACAGACACAGGACTTATTAAAAGATCCAAATGCTCAAACTACCTCTAGTTTGTCTTCTAGTTTTGAATCCTTTCAGCGTAGTCTTAATAGTCAGTTGTTAAGTCAACTTTCTAGAAGTTTGATTTCCGACCAATTTGGAGAAAATGGTCTTTCAGATGGAAGTTATAGTATTGGTGGATTAAATGTAGAAGTGCTATCAGATTTGGATGGTATTACCATTTCTATATTGGATACAGAGACCGGAGAGCAAACACAGGTAGCTATCCCTTTTTATTAAAAAAAGAGCGTGCCAAAGGAAATAGAAAGTGTTTTATTGTTACAAAGCACATTTATATCTCCGATTAATTATTAGGTAAACGAAAAGTCAAAATCGTAATATATAATTCCTTGAAAAATGTCCAATAGTGTAGGTGGCTGACATTTTAAAATGGCTGACACCTTTTCGTAGACTTTAGGTATCAGCCAATTTCTAAGTGTCTGCTACCTAACTTACATTTCTAATTGACTCAATAAACTATACTTAGGCATGAAAAATGTTAGTTTATTATAGTACTCTTAATACCTTAATACATTACCCCTTCCCCTTCCCCTTTTCATTAGCACTATAAATTACAAACACGATGGGGAAACTTGCCAGTTTCAAAAGACTAATTTTTCTTCTTACATCACTCTGCATTCTTCAAAGCTGTGCTAGCATCATGCGCCAACCAGCGCAGCCTGAAGCAGCCCGTATAGGAGAAGTAACGCAATCAACTCTTGCCTTAAAAGAATTACCTGCTCCTAAAACTAAAGTAGTTGCAGCGGTCTATCAATTTAGAGATCAAACAGGACAGTATAAACTAAATGCAGGGTTCTCTACTGCCGTAACGCAAGGAGGTACGAACATCTTAGTTAAAGCATTAAAAGACTCTGGTTGGTTTATACCAATTGAGCGAGAAAATGTTAATAACCTTTTAAATGAACGAAAGATTGTCCGATCAACTCGAGCACAATATAAAGTAGAGGATGGCTTAAAACCTTTGCTATATGCAAGTATCATATTAGAGGGTGGAATTGTTTCTTACGATCAGAATGTAATTACAGGAGGGGCTGGGCTTCGTTATTTTGGAGCAGGTGGTTCGGAAGAGTATAGACAAGATAGAGTTACTGTTTACTTGCGTGCTATTTCTGTTCAGACAGGGGAAGTCCTTAAAGTAATTTATGTCTCCAAAACCTTACTATCTCAAGCTATTGATGTAGGATTATTTCGGTTTGTTTCTTTTAAAAGATTGTTAGAGGCAGAGGCGGGGTATACCTATAATGAGCCATCTCAAATAGCCGTAACAGAGGCAATTAATAAAGCAGTACAAGGAATGGTTTTAGAAGGTGCGCAAGATGGTTTGTGGCTTTTTAAAGAACCCCGATTTGCTGTTGATAGAGCGGTATTGGATTATAAGAAGGAGCAAGAAGAAGCACCAAATATTAATATGTTAGGACAACAAATGTCCGATCGGCGTACAGACTTTGGATTGACTTTAAGTTCTAGCAGTCTGTTGTATATGGGAGATTATCCTAGTCCAAAAGTAAAAACAGGAGTGGAACTAGGTATGCAATATAATTTAACGACTAGATTAGGGATGCAAGCTACCTATGGGATTAGCAGAATTGCTGCAGGTGGCTCCTTCCTTTCAAAGGTAAGTTATTTAGAAACGAATCTTTTGTATAGAATTTTACCGAATGATATTATTTCTCCATACTTATTTGGAGGAATTGGTTTAGTCGCAGCACATGAAGATCATATTCTTGATTTTAGAGGATCTCCTACAACAAAATCAAATGTAGGAATCGGGTTGGAATATGTAGTAAATAAAAATATCGGTATACATGCCTCTGCTGATTATAATGTACTAATGAATGATGGCTTGGACGAAATCGAACAAGGCAAGTATAATGACTTTTATTGGCGAGGAAAGATTGGCGTCACGTATTATTTTGGAAATTCACTTACAGATCGAAAATTTAATTTTAAAAGAAATTAGAATCCTTTTGTTATTACCTATAGAACTTATTAAATAATGAAAAAAGCATATTCGTCCATAGCCTATCTAGCAGTCTTTTTTTTCTTATTAACTGCTTGCCGAGAAGATACGGTAGAGTTGAAAATGTTTGGCTCCCTGGTTGGTTCCGTTTTTGAAATGGGCCAAAATATAGCAGTAGAGGGAGTGACAATTTCTACCACACCTGCTACTAGTTTAATTTTAACGGATGACTTTGGGCGATTCGAATTAGATAATATAGAGGTAGGGACTTATACGGTTCGTGCAGAAAAAGATGGCTTCAAAACAGTCATAGAATCTATTACTGTTTTTGAAAATAAAGTAGCTAATGTCATTATTCAAGTAGAACCAGATAGTCTGACAAATGCAGTTCCATCCATGCCCAATACACCTAGCCCATCAGATAAAAGTTTAGCGCAACCTGTTGATGTGACCTTATCGTGGGTGGCAGAAGATACCGATCAAGATGACTTAACGTATGATATTTTATTGTGTAGTAGCAACCAAACGAACTGTGAAATTGTGGTGATGGATCATCCAGAAAATTTCATTGAATTAAAAGGTTTAGCATATAATACCGTATACTTTTGGCAAGTAGTTGCTAAAGATAGCTACTCAGAAATATCGAGTAGTATTTGGAGTTTTGAGACAAACGAATTTCCAAATAATCGCTTTGTGTATGCCAAGAAATTGATAGAGGAATATCAAATATTCTCTTCCAATGAAGAAGGAGATTTAATACAATTAACAGCTGATGCTGGTAGTAGTTGGCGACCAAGAATTTCTCCAAATAGAGAACAAATCGCTTTTCTTTCTAATAAAGGAATAGATACCCACATTTTTGTAATGAATAGAGATGGATCCAACTTGAGGCAAGTGACTACAGAGTTACCAATTAGAGGGTATAATAATATGGAACTTGATTTTTCTTGGTCACCAGATGGTACACAATTATTGTACATGAATAATGCTAATTTATTTAGAATTAGACCAGATGGTACTGGTTTAAATCATGTAGCAGAAGCACCCCAGGGTTTTACTTTTTCTGAAGTAGATTGGACGGGTCAGCAGAACTTAATTGTTGCTCGTGTTACGGGGTCAACTAGCTATGAATCAGATATTTTTCTAATAAACGAAGAAGGAGAATATGTACAACAAATTTTTTCTGATATACCAGGTGCTACAGGAGGTTTACAATTTTCAACAGATGGAAATTTAGTTTTGTACACCCATGATATTTCAGGATTTGAAAATGAAACAGGTCGTTTATTAAATTCTCAAATTTTTCTAAGAGATTTACGATCCAACACAACTACCAATATTTCAAGACTAAGTAATAAAGAGTTAGGGACCAACGATTTGGACCCTCGATTTTCCCCAGATGGTTCTAAAATTATTTTTGTTAATACCAATAATGATGGAATCTCTAAGAAACAAATTATGGTCATGGAGATTGATGGCCAACGTAGAACCATGTTATTTGATAATGCAACAATGCCTGATTGGCGATAAATGAATAGCTTATTTCCACATATTATTAACTTGGTTTTTGTATGTATTCCTTTCTTCGCAGTAGGAATGCAACAGCCTAATGCTATGCTAGGGACTCCTGTTATAACAGGAAATTCTCCAATTTGTAAAGGTGGAACATTAAAGTTAGAATCAACTTATGAGGAGGGACTTATCTATCATTGGTATAATCCAGCAGGCAGAGAATTTTCTGTTGTCAACACGGCTATTCAACCTAGTATAGATTCTGCAATGGCGGGAATCTATAAGTTAGTGCTAGAACAAAATAATCAATTTTCTGATACGGCTTATTTCGAGGTGGTGGTGGTAGATCGGCCTCCAATACCTATTATTACTAACAACGGACCTGTCTGTGAGTCAGATACATTACGATTAGAAGGACCATCTATTTCTGGAGCAACTTACGAATGGATTGATCCTTTTGGTGCTGTTTTTTCAAGAGAGGAGGATCCAATTATCAATAGCGTACTAGCTACAAAATCAGGCAAATATTTTTTAGAAATTAGCTATGGAGGCTGTACTAGTTTGCCTGGGCAAACAGAAGTCGGTATTATCCCCACAGCTGCTCCAGAATTAGAAATAAACCCTTCTCATTGTGAGGGAGATACGATTCTTATTAAAGCTCCCAAAGTGGCAGGTGCAGATTATTTTTGGTCTGGACCTAATGGATTTGTAGCCACTCAAAAAGATTCTTTATTATTTGTAAATACAGATACAACTTTGAATGGACGATACAATTTAGTGGTATCAACATCAGGTTGCGCTAGTGGTACAGGAGTGATTGATTTAGTGGTAGCCCCAATACCAACCGCTCGCTTGACAGGCGATAGTATTTTTTGTAGGGGAGAGGAAGTCGTTTTTGATGTAGCCTTGGAAGGGCAAGGGCCTTTCAACTTGGCTTATACCTTTAGCACACAGCTAGAAACAATCACTACGAGTAAAAAGAAATTTAAATTAACTCCCAAAGAAAAAATTGCAACCTTATATAAACTAATATCTATAGTCGATCAAACGGGTTGTCAAGGAGAGGTAAAAGGAAATATACCACTACAATTTATAGATGGTCCAAAGGTCTCTTTATTAGACAGTATTTGTGATCCTGATCGGGAACAATACCAGATTCAATTAGCAATAACAGAAGGACAACCTCCATATAAAATTGAAGGAGTGGAAGGCGAATGGACAGAGGATCAATTTATGGCAGTAGTCAGAACCAAAGAAGTGGAACATACAATTCAAGTAATAGACGCGAATAATTGCCGAACTAATCTTACAATTGATAGTATCAACTGTACGGAAATGCTTACAGCGATCAATACCGATTCTACTATTACTGACCTACCAAATATCATAGCAGAAGCAGGTACTACTCGTACAATATGTGGCAATGATTCTGTATATTTAAATGCGATTCTTCCAGAAGGAAATATAACAGGAAGATGGGAAACAAACACCAATGCTTCCATCCAAAAAAGTACAGAAGCGAATAGCCTTGTGCAAAATATGGAGCTAGGAGAAAATATTTTTTATTGGATTTTGTCTACAGAAGATCATCCTGATTTTACGAAAGATTCTGTTGTATATACCTATTTTAAAAAACCTATTGCAAGGCAAGATTTGGTCACTCTGTCAGAAGAGGAAGATCAAAAAGAGATAGCCATTTTATCGAATGATGAATTACCAGTAAATTATTTAGTGTGGACTGAAGTGATTTCACAACCCGTAAATGGAGTAGTAGAGCATTTGGAGAATGGATCTTTTGTATATGAGAGAATATTTAATGGTGGCGCCACAGCCTCCTTTGAATATCGGCTATGCTATGAAACAGCGACTTGTCTAAATTTATGTGACACGACTCAAGTACAAATTGATATAATTTTAGATCCGTTTGATCCAGGAGTATTTGTGCCAGATGGCATCACACCAAATGGAGACGGATTAAATGATAACTTAGTGATGTTGGGTTTAGAACAATACCCTAATAACGAATTATTACTTTTTGATCGTTGGGGTAATCAAATCTTTCAAGCACAGCCTTACTTGAATAATTGGGATGGTACTTGGAAAAATAAAAACCTGCCAGAAGGAGCCTATTATTTTGTATTGCGAACAGAAATAGGGCAGAAGCGAACATTGAAAGGTAGTGTGTATATTTTTCGATAAAAGAATAGCGTATCAATGATGCGTTTGAGCTTACACGTTTACTAAACCTCGAAGGTTTAGTAAACGTAGATACCAATAAAAATAAACTATGAAAACAAAGGGTATTTACATTTTTTTCTTTTCGATACTTTTTCTAGCTACCCCTTTGTTAAGTCAACAACTTCCAACTTTTTTAAATTATTCCAACAACTGGCAGTTACTAAATCCAGCCGCAACTAATCCTGATTTTTTAAGAGACGATTATTATACCACCGCATTGGCAGCTAACTATAGGAAACAATGGTCTGGAATTGAAGCAGCACCTACCACCCAATCTTTGTTGTATTCTTGGATGCCTGAATCTTTACAATTTCATACAGGTTTACAATTACTGAATGATAAAACAGGGGTGCTAGGTTTGAGTGGAGTGTATGGACAGTTTGCCTATCGAATTCCTTTTAATCGGAAGCATTTTTTATCAATTGGTTTAAATGCTGGCTTGGTGCAATATCGCACCAAAACTAGTCAAGTACGTTTATTAGATGCAAACGATATTTTGGGGGCAGATGCGAATAAAATATATCCAGATTTTGGACTAGGCATTTATTATCAATATGATGATTGGTTTTATGCGGGGGTATCTGTGCCACAAGTTTTTGGTTTGCAAACAGCTTTTGGTGCTGGGCAACAAACGTATGAACTCACTAGGTTGCGACATTATTATGCCCAAACAAGAATTAATTGGTATCAAAATCGCTCAAAGAGTTCCTATTTTTCTTTAAGTGCCTGGGGGAAATATTTACCAAATGTACCGCTTACTTTTGATGCGAATATTAGGTATTATTTTCAAGATATATTTTGGTTAGGTTTAGGTGGGAGTACCGCCGAGATAGCCCGTTTAGAAGTCGGCTGTATCATAGGCGAAGGCTTAGGGTATTTAGATGGATTAATGCATGTAGGATTCGGATATGATTATAGTTTAAGTGCAGCCACCAATTTATTAGGAAATACACTAGAATTAAGTGTGCGATATAGTTGGTAGGAAAACATAGATTTTCTTTCAAAAGAGGTAAAAATAATGTATCTTTATTTTAAACGATTTCTTTACCTCCAGCAGAAAAAATCCTCCCTCTATACCTCCCTTCTCTCATTAATTATCTATTAGTTTCAAACTCAATGAATAAACAAATAAAAACGATACTTGTAGAGGACGAATCAATATATAGGAAATGCCTAATTGCTTATCTAAAGAACAGGCCACAGTTTGATGTGCTTGGAGGTTTTAGTGATGGATTGATGGCTATTGAACATATAAAAAAACATCCAGATGTTAATGTTGTTTTATTAGATTTATATTTAGATACAATTAGTGGATTAGAAGTAACTAATAAGATTCTAGCAATTGCCCCTGCCGCCAATATCCTTATCCTTTCCAGAGAAGAAGATCCAGATATAATTCTCAATGTTTTAAAAAATGGTGCTAAAGGCTTCATTAATAAAGATGCACCAATGGAGGAGTTATTAGTAGGCATAGAGGCCTTAGCAAATGGAAAGAATTTTTTCTCTAGTAATATTTCTGGACAATTGATTCCTAGCTTGACAGATTTTAAAAAGAAAGAACCAGGTCATGCTATAAAAACAATTATTACCAAAAGAGAACTACAAATTTTAGAATATCTATTTAAGGAATTGACCAATAAAGAAATAGCCGAAAAACTATTTATTAGTCCACGTACAGTTGATACGCATAAGCGAAATCTTAGAAAGAAATTGAATGTAAAAAGTAGTGTAGGATTGGTAAAATATTATTTAGATTTTTATAAAAATAAAGCAACTGGCTAAAATCAAATATCCTCCAAGCCCCACGTGTCGTTCTTATAAATCTTCTTATTATTTTTTAAACACTTCATGGCATTGGTTAAACCATCTAAGGTCATGGGGAACATTCTATTGCCTGTAAAATCTCTAAGAAGCGGAATGGTCTCATAAAAATTCCAATAGTATTCTGGAGTAGGATTGATCCAGACCATATTTGGAAAATGATTTTTTACTCTATTGAGCCATTTGATACCTGCCTCATCATTGTGATGCTCTACACTACCACCAGAATAAAATATTTCATAAGGCGACATGGTCGCATCTCCAACAAAAATTATTTTATAATCTTTATTGTACTTACTCAATAATTCTAAAGTAGGCATTCGTTGCGCATGTCTACGGCGATTATCTTTCCAAACAGATTCGTATAAACAATTATGAAAATAGAAAAATTCCAAATATTTAAATTCATGTTTAGCAGCAGAGAATAATTGTTCACAAGTAGCTACATGTTCGTCCATAGTGCCACCAATATCCATCAGCATAAGCACCTTGATTTTATTCTTTTTAGAAGGAACGAGTGCAATGTCTAACATACCTCCTTTTTGAGAAGTACGTTTGATTGTATCATCCAAATCTAGTTCAGTCGGCAAGCCTTCTCTGGTGAGGTGTCTAAGTCTTTTTAAAATTAATTTAATGCTACGAGTATTGAGTTCTATCTTACCATCTAAGTTTCTAAATTCTCTCTTATCCCACACCTTCATCGCACTTTTATTCCGATTGCCATCCTGTCCAATTCTAAACCCTTCTGGATTTTCGCCATAGGCACCGAAAGGAGAAGAACCACCAGTACCTATCCATTTATTGCCACCAGAATGTCTCTCTTTTTGCTCATCCATCAATTCTTTGAAACGCTCCATCAAGGCATCCAAGCCACCCATCTTTTCTAATTTGGCAATTTCTTCTTCCGTTAATACTTTTTGTAATTGCCGCTTTAGCCAATCTTCAGGAATATTTTTAGTAAAAAAATCATCAGGGATGAGTTCTATTCCATTAAAGAAATGCCCAAATACTCGATCAAAGCGATCTAATTGAGATTCTTGCTTGACCATGATAGCTTTGCATAGAGAATAGAAATCATCAATAGAATAATTGATAACCTCTTTTTTGAGTGCTTCCATCAAAGTTAGATACTCGTGCAAACTAACTTTGATACCGTGCATTCGTAGACCGTAAAAGAATTGAAAAAACATTTATAGAATTTGAATTAGTAGTTGGCGAATTAATGAACCAAAAAAAAATGCTGCGTTTTTCGACAAGTTTATCTAAACCACAAAAGTAGTTGACAATTTTATCACATAGGTATATAGGTCACATAGCATACGTCCTACTATGTGATCTATGTACTTATGTGGTAAAATACAAACCTAGCTTTGTCACCTTAGTTTTATCAAGCTGCTTCATTCCTAAATTTGTGGTAAAACTAATATCAACTGTCTGGATAATCTTGTCCATTTTTCAAATGATTTCTTTTTTCAATGAGTTGGAAAATCTATAGAAAAAAGGTAACTGTTCAGTATTGGCTATCACCAATGAAAAAATTGAACGCAGAGACACAGAGGTGC
>CAKZUM010000193.1 GCA_937921525.1 uncultured Saprospiraceae bacterium | reverse complement strand
TCCGCAGATAATGATGGTGATCCAAGTACACTAGCACCAGTTGATGAAGATGGGGATTTAGCCACTACTAGTGGTAGTTCGGATAATACGACAGAACAAGCAACAGACGGTGATATAGCAGATGATAGTACTGGAGGAACAGACAATCCAGCAGATGAAGATGATTGGGATTTAGCGCAGTTTGTTATTGATACATTTGACTTAGCCTTGACCAAGACAATCAGTCCTACGACTGTGATGCCAATCGGTCCAGGTAGTACAGTGACATACAATATTACGGTATATAACCAAGGAACGATTGATGCTTGGGATGTCAATGTAAACGATTATGTTCCTACAGGTTTAACCCTAGCAGATAACGGCTGGACAATAGCAGGTGGTGTAGCAACTTTATTGAATGAAGTACCATTCATTGGGGCAGGCGATAATGTAGTTGTTCCAATTACATTCACTATAGATCCTACTTTTGAGGGTAGCTCTATTACAAATAATGCAGAGGTTGCATATGCAGCTGACGAAGATGGTGGCCCAAATACACCAGATATAGATAGCTCCCCTAACAGCGAGGATGGTACCACGCCAAGTGCTACTAATGATGACATAACGGATACAACAGGTGGGGATGATTATGATCCAGAAACGATCACATTAACGCAGACTTTTGATTTAGCTTTAACCAAAGAATATACAAGCTTTATAGATGCTGATAACGATGGTGTTATTAGTGGAGGTGATAGTGTGGTTTACACCGTTACGGTACACAATCAAGGAACAGTATTAGCAACGGATGTAGCTGTAACAGATTACCATCCAGCGGATTTAATCTATCCAGCAACAGCAGCGGTTAATGTTTCTAATGGATGGGATGCAACGCCAACTACAATTATTGATAGTATAGCAGCAGGTACAAGTGCTAGTAGAGACATCACTTTAGTTATAGATCCTAACTTCCAAGGCACTAGCATCATTAATGATGCAGAAATCACGGCTGCGGATAATGCTTTAGGCCTAACAGATGAAGATAGTACACCGGGGGATAATGAGAATACGCCTAGTGAGACAGGAACAGACAATGAGTTAGCAGATGATAGTACTGGTGGTATGGATAATACTTCTGATAATGATGATTACGATCCTGCAGAGATTATGATCGGACAGTCATTTGATTTGGCATTAACTAAATCCTTGAACACTACAGCAACACCAGGGCCATTTGCACCGGGCGATCAAGTAACGTTTACCGTAACGGTATTCAACCAAGGAACTTTAGATGCTTATGATATACAATTAAGTGATTATATACCAACTGGTTTGATCTTAGCAGATGCGATGTGGGAAGATACAGATGGTGATGGTATTGCCAACTTAGTGACACCTATTCCAGATGTAACAGTAGCAGAAGGCAGTGAGTCCGTAGATATTACTTTTACTATTTCTCCGACTTTCCAAGATACAATGTTATTGAATGAGGCAGAAATTAGTTTTGCTACTGCGAATGACGATAGCGGTATTAATACACCAGACATTGATAGTGAAGCAGATGGTGTGAATGACGATCTTCAAGGAGACGATAATGTAACGGATAATACAGGTGGAGATGAAGACGATCATGATCCAGCTCAAATTACAGTAGAACAAATTTTTGACTTAGCATTAGTCAAAGCAGTAAGTACTACTACACCTTCTCCAATTGCATTGGGAGGTACTGTGACCTTTGATATTACGGTATTCAATCAAGGAACGGTAGATGCCTACGATGTGGAAGTAAATGATTACATCCCAGCAGGATTAATCTTAGCGGATAATGCTTGGACACAAACTGGAAACGTAGCTAGTCTATTGAATGAGATTCCAATGATAGCGGTAGGAGATGAAGAAGTGGTAACGATTACATTCACAGTAGATCCAAACTATCAAGGAAATGAATTAACGAATAATTCAGAAATTGCATTTGCGGCTGCCACAGATGGCGGGCCACAAGCAACAGACGAAGATAGTACACCTAATGACCAAGACGGTACAACTGCTGATGGAATCAACGATGATACAACAGATACCAATGGTGGCGATGACTATGATCCAGCAACTATTGAAGTTGAACAAATATTTGACTTAGCATTAACTAAGACATTTGATACTTTCTTAGATGCAGATGGCGATGGTCAAGTGACGGCAGGTGATACAGTAGTATTTACTATTACTGTTTACAATCAAGGATCAATAGCAGCAGATAGTATTGCTGTTACGGATTATGTACCTGCCAATTTAATCTATCCAGCAACGGCTGCTATTAATGTAGCAAACGGTTGGGACACAACACCTACTACTATCATTGAGAATTTAGCATCTGGTGCTAACACAATGGTACAGATAGCTATGATTATTGATCCAGCATTCCAAGGAACAAGTATTATTAATAATGCAGAAATAACAGCAGCGACCAATGAATTTGGTTTGGCAGATGAAGACAGTACACCAAGTGATAATAGTGGCACACCTAGCGAAACTGACTCAGACAATGAGGTAGCAGACAATAGCACAGGTGGTACAGATAATCCTGATGATAATGATGACTACGATCCAGCAGAAGTAGTAGTAACTCAATCATTTGATTTAGCTTTAATCAAATCCATTGACGCTACCGCTACCCCAGGGCCTTATGCACCAGGGGATAGTATTACCTTCTCAATTGAAGTATTTAACCAAGGAACAATTGACGCTTATGATGTAGAAGTAAGCGATTATATCCCTACAGGATTGACATTAGCGGATGCTGCTTGGGAAGATAATAATAATGATGGGGTAGCAGAATTGCTTACACCAATAGCAGATATTCTAGTAAGCGAAGGCAGTGAAATGGTGTCTATAACATTTGTCATTGACGCAGATTTCCAAGGTACTAGTTTGGAGAATGTTGCAGAAATTAGTTTTGCTACAGCTCAAGACGATAGCGGTATCAATACGCCAGATGTTGATAGTAATCCTGATGGTGTAAATGATGATCCACAAGGAACGGATGATACGGTTGATAATAGCGGTGGCGATGAAGATGATTCTGATCTAGCAACGATACCAGTAGAACAAGTATTTGACTTAGCATTAATGAAGTCATTGAATACTAATACTGTTACTCCAATTGTACCAGGTGGAACCGTAACTTTCAACATCACGGTTTTCAACCAAGGATCAACAGATGCTTATGATATTAATGTAAATGACTATGTACCAGCAGGTTTAGTTTTAGCTGACACAGACTGGAACACTACAGGTAGTGTTGCTACCTTGAATAATGAAGTACCATTTTTAGCTGCTGGTGATAATGTAGTGATTCCTATTACTTTCACAGTAGCTCCAGATTTCCAAGGGGCTTCCTTAACAAACAATGCGGAAATTGCCTTTGCATCAGCATCTGATGGTGGGCCAATGGCCATTGATGAAGATAGTACACCGAATGATGAAGATGGTACGACACCTGCTGCTAGTGATGATAATGTAGCCGATGGAAATGGAGAGGACGATTATGATCCAGCTACTATTGAAATAGAACAAATATTTGACTTAGCATTGAATAAAACTTTTGATAACTATATAGATAATGATGGTAATGGAGAGATCAGTGCTGGAGATGATATTATATACAATGTGACAGTATATAACCAAGGAACATTAGATGCAGATAGTGTCTTAATAGAAGACTATGTTCCTGAGGAATTAATATTTACAGCTACAACTCCATTAAATATTTCTAATGGTTGGAATACAGATGGTACTAACTACCTAGGAACTATACCAGCAGGTACTAGTAAAACGGTACAAGTAGCATTAATGATTGATCCAAATTTCCAAGGCTCTGGTATTATTAATAATGCAGAGATTGTTAGAGCTATTAACCTTTTAGGAAGAGCGGATCATGATAGTACGCCTAATGATAACGCTACTACACCAAGTGAGACTAATTCTGACAATGATATTGCAGATGAATCTACAGGTGGTACGGACAATCCAAACGATCACGATGATTTTGATCCTGCGGAAATTACAGTAGGACAGGTCTTTGATCTTGCATTAACGAAAGCAATTGATACGAATGTAACACCTGGGCCATTTGAGCCGGGAGATATGGTGACATATGCGATAGAAGTATTCAACCAAGGAACATTGGATGCTTACAATATACAAGTGAGTGATTATATCCCAACAGGTTTAATCTTATCAGATGCAAATTGGTCTAGTTTCTTAGGAACAGCTACATTGATTAATCAAATAGCAACGATTCCTGCGGGCGGTTCAGAAGTAGTAAACATTACTTTCCAAATTGATCCAAACTACAGTAGCGTAGAACCGATCATCAATTTTGCAGAAATTTCTTCTGCAGATGATGATACGAATCCATCAAACGGAACGCCAGATGATATAGATAGTAACCCAGATACAAATCCAACAAATGATGTATTCGGTGGGAATGATGTTACCAATAATGAAAGTGGAGATGAAGATGATCACGATCTTGCTCAATTAGAGGTAATACAAACATTTGATTTAGCATTAACTAAAACACTAGGTAGTAGTAGTACGGATCCGATTATCCCAGGTAGTGTTGTAACTTTCAATATTACAGTAACTAATCAAGGAACTTTAGATGCCTATGATGTAGTGCTTAATGATTACATTCCAACAGGATTATCATTAGCAGATAATGATTGGACTGTATCTAATGGAGTGGCAATATTGAACAATGAAATTCCATTCATCGCAGCAGGGGATGATATAATCGTACCAGTTACATTTACGGTAGATTCGGACTTCCAAGGGCTTAGTATTGAAAATGATGCAGAAATTGCATTCGCAACAGATGAAGATGGAAGTGCAACCAATGCGACTGATATAGATAGTACTCCAAACGATCAAAGTGGAGTTGATAGTGATGATTTCGATTCGGAATTAATCAATATAAATCAAGTATTTGACTTAGCATTGAATAAGCAATATGACAGCTACATTGATATTGATAATGACGGCATGATTAGCCCGGGTGATAATGTAATTTACAATGTTACGATTTACAATCAAGGAACAGTAGATGCAAGCAATGTGGCAGTAGCAGATTACATTCCATCGGTTTTAATCTTTGATCCTAGTTTACCATTGAATGTCGCTAATGGTTGGAATTTAGCAACAATTCCTACAACAACTATTGCAAGTGTTCCTGCAGGATCTTCTGCAACAGCACAGATCGAATTACAAATTGATCCAGCTTATTTAGGAACTAGCATTGTGAACGATGCAGAAATAGTTGCTTCTGAAAATGAATTTGGTTTAGAAGACGAAGATAGTATTGAAGGGGATAATTCAAATACGCCAAGTGAAACGGGTTCTGATAACGATATAGCAGATGACAGTAATGGTGGATCAGATAATCCAAACGATAATGATGATTTCGATCCAGCAGAAATTGAAGTAGGACAAATATTTGACCTTGCTTTAATTAAATCAGTTAACACGAGTGCTACGCCAGGCCCATACGGACCGGGAGATTTAGTAACCTACACGATAGAAGTGATTAACCAAGGTTCTGTTAATGCTTACGATGTTCAATTGAGCGAATATATTCCAGCAGGCTTGATCTTAGCAGATAGCAACTGGGAAGATAACGACCAAGACGGCGTAGCTGATTTAGTTACACCAATTCCAGATGTATTAGTAAGCGAAGGAAGTGAAACAGTAAATGTAACCTTCCAGATAGCTGCTGATTTCCAAGGGACGGATATTGTAAACGAAGCAGAAATTAGCTTCGCTACAGACACAGACGGTAGTGGTATAAATACGACAGATGTAGATAGTAATGCGGATGGTGTGAATGATGATATTCAAGGAGATGATAATACCGTTGATAATGCTGGAGGTGATGAAGACGATCATGATCCTGCCGCTATTTCAGTAGAGCAAGTATTTGACTTAGCACTAACGAAGTCTTTCAATAGTAGTAGCACAACACCAATTGTTGCAGGTAGTATAGTAACGTATAATATCACGGTTTACAACCAAGGTACACTAGATGCCTATGATGTTGAAGTGAATGACTATGTGCCAACAGGGCTTACATTAGCAGATAATGATTGGATACAAACAGGTGGTATCGCTACCTTATTAAATGAGATTCCATTCATTGCAGCTGGTGATGATTTAGTGATACCAGTTAGTTTCATAGTAGATCCGAATTTCCAAGGTGGCAGTATCACAAATAATGCAGAGATCGCATTTGCGACAGATACAGATGGTAGCGGAGTGAATACACCAGATGCAGATAGTACACCAAATGATGATGGTGGTAATGCACCTGATTCTAACAATGACGATACAGCAGATACGAATGGTGGTGATGATTATGATCCGCATACCATTAGCGTAGAGCAAGTATTTGATATGGCATTAACGAAAGTATACGATAGCTATATTGATAACGATAATGACGGTCAGATTAGTGCAGGGGATGATGTAGTGTACACGATCACGGTTCATAATCAAGGAACACTAGATGCGAACAACGTTAGCGTTACGGACTATGTACCAGCGGATATGACTTACGATGCGAGCTTAGCATTCAACGCAAATAACGGCTGGGGAGCTGGTCCGAATCCAACTACTGCAATTACTTCAATTGTAGCTGGAGCAACGACTAGTGTTCAAATTCAGTTAACGATTAATGCGAACTTCCAAGGAACAAGCATTATTAATAATGCAGAAATAACAGAAGCAAGCAATGATCTAGGTATTGCGGATGAGGATAGCACACCAGGTGACAACTCGAATACAGCTAGTGAAATGGGTTCTGATAATGATGTATCAGATGATAGTAACGGAGGTTTTGATAATCCAACTGATAATGATGACTTTGACCCAGCAGAGATTTCTGTAGGACAAGTATTTGACTTAGCATTGACGAAGGTATTGGATGTATCTGAAACACCAGGGCCATTTACACCAGGTTCGGCTGTAACCTTCACTATTGAAGTGTTCAACCAAGGAACATTAGATGCCTACGATATTCAAATTAATGAATACATTCCAGCAGGCTTAATCTTAACGGATGGTAACTGGGTAGATGTAACAAATAATGGAACGGCACAGTTGTTAAGCCCACTTTCTTACATTGCAGCAGGTCAGAGTGAAACAGTTGATGTGACATTCCAAATTGGTCAAGACTTCCAAGGAAGTAGTATCATAAATGTTGCAGAAATTGGTTTTGCAACCGATGTAGAAGGAAGTGGTGTAAATGCAGACGACATTGACAGTCAAGCGGATGCACAGAATACAGATGTGGTATCAGGCGATAATACGATTGATAATTCAGGAGGAGATGAAGACGACCACGATCTATCACAAATACAAGTAGATCAAGTATTTGATTTAGCTTTAATAAAGGTAATCAATACTTCATTGACACCAGCACCATATAGTGCAGGCGATAATGTGAGCTATATTATTACCGTCTATAACCAAGGAACATTAGATGCTAGGAATGTGATAGTAGAAGATTACCTACCTGTAGGATTGGTATTCAATCAAGCAGATAATAACACTTTCGCTTATGATAATTTTGGTAATCTAGAGGCGACAATTGATTTCTTAGCAGCAGGTGATTCTAAGGACTTAAGTGTTACACTACAAATTGATCCGACTTATCAAGGAACGAATTTAGTAAACAATGCAGAAATTACAGTAGCAACTACTAATAGTGATACGGACCCAACAGGTGCACCAGCAATAGGTACAGATGTAGACAGTACACCTGGGAACAACAAGCTAGACGATGCAGAAGTGGATAACGACAATGTTGTGGTAGATACACAAACAGGTAGTCTGCAAGATGATGATTCCTTCGAGGATGATTTTGATTTCGCAAGTGTGAGTATCGATCAAGTATTTGATTTAGCTATAGCTAAAGCGTTAGCGACCAACCAAGATACTTTAGTTCAAGCAGGCGATGTCGTTACGTACACGATCACGGTTTATAATCAAGGTACAATAGATGCAACTGCCATCACTATCAAAGATTATATCCCACAGGGTATGACTCTATCAGATACTGATTGGAATGCAGATGGAACTTATACTGTTCCATTCCTTGCAGCACAAAGTAGTACGACTGTTGATATTGATTTATTAATTGATGCTTCTTTTGATGGTACGTCTATTACTAACTTCGCAGAAATTAGTGATAACGGAAATGGAATGAATGATGTAGATAGTACACCAAACAATAACAACCAAGGGGAAGATGACCATGATTTACAAGTGATCGAGGTAGGTAAATTTGATTTAGCTTTAGATAAACAATTATCAGCTAATCAATTAGATACAGTTTCGATTGGTGATATTATCGAATACGTAATTATTGTAACGAATGAGGGAGACTTTCCAGCTCACAATATCGAAGTGTTAGACCACATTCCAGACGGAATGATGTTAAGTACACAAGATAATAATAGCTGGAGTTTGAATGCAAATGGATCAGCGTCTCATACGATTGCTGGACCATTGGCACCTGGTCAGGAGAACAGACTGACTATCTTATTAGAGATTTTACCAACTGCAACAAGCGGTTCTTTAAGAAACGTGGCAGAAATTTCTAACATGACAAATGATTCTGGTATCATTGTTAAGGATATAGATTCTGAGTTTGAAAATGATGGATATAGTGAACTAGAAATTGACTTTGAAGATGATGAAAGTTCTGTAGGGATATTCTTTAATTCTTGTTCACAGGTATTAACGACACCAGCAAGTAATACTATTTGCGAAGGAGCTTCTCAGCAATTAGCATCAGTCGGTGTTGACTCTAATTCTGCTTACAAGTGGGATGGACCATCGGGAACATTAAGTTGTACAGATTGTGCCAATCCAGTGGCTACGCCAATAGTTTCTTCTACTTACTGTGTAACGGCGACAGAGCCTAATGGATGCGAAACGGTGAGTTGTTCTGTTCTAAATGTAGAGCCTAATCCAAATGCAAATGCAGGCAGCGATGTGGCAATATGTAGCGGTAGTTCTACGCAATTATCAGCAACAGGTGGCAATACATTTAGTTGGTCACCAGTAGCAGGATTAAGTAATCCTAACTCGGCTAATCCTATAGCGACTCCGACAGTAACAACGGAATACTGTGTGCTTGTGATTAACGCACTAGGCTGTATTGATACAGATTGTGTAACGGTTACGGTAGGAGGAGAATTACAGCCAAGTGCTGGTCAAGATGTAAGTATCTGTCAAGGAAGCAACACACAATTAAGCGCAACAGGTGGGGTAAATTACCAATGGAGTCCAGCAGCAGGATTGAGTAGCACAAATACTTATAACCCTATTGCTAACCCAGCAACTACCACTACTTACTGTGTAACAGTGACAGACGGAAACGGATGTCAAGGTACAGATTGTGTTACTGTGAATATAAATAACGACCTAGCAGTAAATGCTGGTCAAGATCAAGGAATTTGTAAAGGAAGCACGGCTCAATTGAGTGCTTCTGGAGGAAACCAATATACATGGAGTCCAGCCGCAGGATTGAATAATGCAAACAGTCCTAACCCAATGGCATCTCCACAAATCACAACTACTTACTGTGTGACGGCTACGGATAACTTCGGTTGTTCAGGTGTAGATTGTATCACAGTAGTTGTCAATGAAGGAATCACAATTAGTGCAGGAAATGATGAAGTTGTATGTGCAAATCAAACAACTGCTTTATCTGCAAGTGGAGGGGTAAGCTATACTTGGAGTCCATCAACAGGCTTGAATAATAGCAATACCGCATCGCCTTTAGCAACTGTTTCAAGTACGACTACTTATTGCGTGACGGTAACAGATGCCAATGGATGTACTGGTGTAGATTGTATGACTTTAGCTGTCAACGATCCAGTCATTGCCAATGCGGGAGTGGACGTAACTATTTGTGAAAATGAATCTACTACATTAAATGCAACAGGAGGGGCATCTTACAGATGGAGTCCAGCAACTGGGTTAAGTAATGCGAATATCGCATCGCCAATTGCAACGCCAACAGTTACCACTAACTACTGTGTGACGGTGACTAATCAAGGTTGTACCTCTGTTGATTGTGTGACGGTTAAGATAGATACTGCCTGCGGTTTTGACGGAGAGGACAGTGATCCAAATGGAGGAATACCTTCTCCATGCGGTGTAACAGCAGTAGGTTGTCCAGATAAATACATCTGTGATGATGGTACAGTAAGATTAGTAGTGAATGGAGGTTCTAGTTGGTTATGGAGTCCAGCAACAGGCTTAGATGATCCTACATCACCAGCACCTTATGCTTCGCCATCACAAACAACGACTTATACCGTTGTAGTTTCTGATAAAAACGGATGTACAGATGCAGACGAAGTAGTAGTTTATGTAGATGATTGTACTGCTACTCCAGCCTGTAACTTGACAGCAGTAGGTTGTCCTGATAAATATATCTGCGAAGGAGGTCAAGTAAGATTAGTAGTGAATGGAGGGTCTAGTTGGTTATGGAGTCCAGCAACGGGCTTAGATGATCCAACAGCACCAGCGCCTTACGCATCGCCATCACAAACAACGACTTATACGATTACAGTAAGAGATGACCAGGGATGTACTAGTTCTGATGAAGTAGTGGTATTCGTAAGCGGCAATGCCAATGCATTCGCTGGAAACGATGCGACTATTTGCCCAGGTGGTTCAACTAACTTACAAGCATCAGGAGGAAGTACTTACCAATGGAGTCCAGCAACAGGCTTGAGTAATCCTAATAGTGCAAATCCTACGGCATCGCCAAGTGTAACGACTGCTTATACAGTAGAAGTGACAACAGCAGACGGCTGTAAAGGAGTAGATCATGTTACCGTTTATGTAAATGGTGATCTTACGGTAAATGCAGGAGAAGATCAAACAATCTGTACTTCTGGAAATACCCAATTAAATGCGAGTGGCGGAAGTTCTTACCAATGGAGTCCAGCAGCAGGATTAAGTAATCCTAATATTGCAAACCCAATGGCAACACCTTCAGAAACGACTACTTACTGTGTGACGGTAACTAGTGCAGATGGTTGTTCGGGTGTAGACTGTGTCACAGTATATACTAGCACAGGTCGACCAGCCATAGCTTGTGAAGATAAGACAATTTGCTTTGGTGAATCAACACTAATAAATGTAACTTCGGGTGCTGCCTATAATTGGAGTCCAGCAGGAACACTTGATGATTCTACTGTCGGAGCACCAACAGCGAAACCTACACAAACGACAACTTATACAGTTACCGTAACAGATGATAATGGATGTACAAGTACAAGTCAAGTAACAGTCTTTGTAGAAGACGGGTTCTTAGATTTAGGCTCGGATATTTCAATTTGCTCTAGCGCACCAGTTCAATTAACAGCGACAAGTGGAGGTACTAGTTATCAGTGGAGTCCAGCAGCAGGATTGAGTAATCCGAATATTGCGAATCCAATCGCTACACCGTTAACGACTACTACTTACTGTGTGACCGTAAATGGCAATGGTACTTGTACTTTAACAGATTGTATTACGATCACAGTAGGTGGAGAGATAGCGGTATCAGCAGGAGACGATATGACGGTTTGTTCAGGAAGTACGGCAGTACTAAATGCACAAGGAGGTAGCACTTATAGATGGAGTCCAACAGCAGGATTAAGTAACGCTAATATCGCTAATCCAACGGTGACGCCTACAGCTACTACTACTTACTGTGTAACGGTGACGGATGCTAGCGGATGTGAAGGAACAGATTGTATGACGGTCAATGTAACGCAAGCAACACAAGCGGTAGCATGTGAAGATAAGACCATTGTTCCGGGAGGAAATATTCAATTGAATGTAACTACAGGTGTAAGTTATAGCTGGAGCCCAGCTTCAAGCTTAGGTGATCCTACTTCGGCAATACCAGTTGCTACACCTTCTGTAACTACTACCTATGTAGTGACGGTTACAGATGCCAATGGCTGTACGAGTGTAGACGATGTAACCGTATTTGTAGATCCAAACTATACAGGTGGACCTACCGCAGGTGTAGGAGTAAGATTGAGGTCAAAAGCCTTCTTACAAGGTTCTATGGCACCTGATTCTCCAGATAACTTGATGTACGATAAGTTAAGAGAATATGCTTTAATACCAGAGAAAGAACCATATACCACTTTATCTCCTTTTGCTAACCAAGAAGGTACATTCCTTCAGTTTGGTGGCGGAGAAGAAACAGTTGATCCAGCAGTATTACGTAAAACTGGACCAGATGCAATTGTAGATTGGATTTTCATAGAATTGCATGATGCAACAGATCCAGCAGAAGTAGTCGCTACCAGATCAGCTTTACTACAAAGAGATGGAGACATCGTAGATGTAGATGGTTATTCACCAGTTAACTTCGCAGTAGAGGCTGGTTCTTACTACGTAGCAGTAAGACACAGAAACCACTTAGGCGCCATGACTGCTGATCCAATCTTAATGGGTACAGCGCAAGACGATGTTGTTGATTTTACAAATCCAGCGACACCAATTTACCGCTTAAAAGATCCGAATAGAACAAGTAACTATCCATTGAAATTGGTGGGAGAATTTAATTGCTTATGGGGTGGAAATTCTAATGCCAATGGTACCGTAATTTTCCAAGGACCGCAATTAGATCAAGACAAATTGTTCTATGATATTTTTACTCATCCAGAAAACATAGGAGAAGATGGATTCCCTAACCATAACTTTATCATTAAAGACTACTGTTTAGGGGATAACAATATGGATGGGGAGTTAAAGTATCAAGGACCAAATAATGATATTGATGTTTTACAATTCTTCAATGTAATTTTACACGAAGAAAATCCAGACTTCCGAGGTAATAAGATCATTTATGAGCAGATTCCCGGAAAGGAATAATCATTAAAATAATTATTTAAGGGTAGTAGAAATGTCATTTCTACTGCCCTTTTTTTT
>CAKZUM010000192.1 GCA_937921525.1 uncultured Saprospiraceae bacterium | reverse complement strand
CATGCTATTTTTTGATGTGAATAATGGAATCGCTCGTAGAAGTTGGGCTAGAAATAAGGAAGCTATTTTTGCTTTAAAAAGAGAAATGCAACAAACCGCAGGATTGGAAGTTACGCTTCCTAATTTGGTGGAAGAGGAGGGGTTGATTGATGGGGCTTTGGGTGTTGGTGGAAATCATAAATTTTAAATCATACATCATACATCATAAATCCATCATGATTTGAGCTACATGGATTTAAGATGTATGATTTATGAAATATGATCTATGATTTACTCGATCACTCCAAACTAATAATCTTCTGTGTCAATACCTCTTTTTCCGTTTGCAATACCACTAAGAAAAGCCCTTTGTAATGACTATTGGTTTCAAAGTATTCTGAATGATTGCCAATCGCTTTATCACCCTCTGTTAATATCTTAATTAGTTGCCCCTCCATAGAATAGACAGCCAAGTGAACCTGCTGTGCCGTTCCTAGAGAATACTCAATTTTAGTTTTATTCAAAAACGGATTAGGGCTAACACTTAAGGTGTTTTCATCTAGAGGAATAGTCGTATTTTGTTGAAGTTGATAAGCAACAGGTTCCGCTTCCGTTAAACTGCCCGGCGTATCACAAGTACTTGGATCAATGAATGCTAAAAATTCACTACCCACAGGCACATGAAAACCTGGACTTAGTAAGATGGATTCTCCAGCTTGGTATACAACTGTATCTACTGCTGTTTCCCCACTTGATAGAATAGATATTTCCGCCTTATAAATTCCTTTTTGAATTGGCGTATTATTTATCATTAAAATAGGATCTGAACAATCACTACAAGCGGTGACTGATAAATTCAATACAACGAAACTATCACATTGAGTGGTCGTGGAGAATGTGTCTCGATATTGACCAGCAATAGATAAATTTTCATTATTGAATAGATAGGTGTCCCCTTCACAAATTGATTCAAATAAAACAGTTTGCGCTGTATCAGTTATAGTTAAATCCAAAACAACTATACTATCACATTGCAGCGCATTCAATAATGTGTCATTATAGATACCAGCAGTTGTCAAGTTTTGCCCTTTGAAGGAATAAGAATCCCCTTGGCAAATAGCTATGTTCAGCAGGGTATCAGAAACTTCGTTTACCTTTAAATCCAAAATGATGATGCTATCACATTGTACCGTATTTTGTAATGTATCTCGATAGATACCAGTTGTACTTAAAGTTTGTCCATTAAAAGAATACATTGCGCCCTCACAAATAGTTGTATCAATCTGTGTCTCAATAGTAGGATTTACTATTAACTCTAAAGTCACAATACTATCACAATTGAACGTATTCGATAAGGTGTCTTTAAACATTCCAGCAACGGATAAATCTTGCCCTCTAAATGAATAAAATTCTCCTTGACAGATCGTTGCAGTAAGTAAGGTATCAGAAATAGAATTTACAGTTAAATCTAAAATGATGATACTATCACATTGAGCTGCACTTGTCAATGTATCTCTGTAGATTCCCGAGCTAGTTAATATTTGATTATTAAAAGGGAAGACTTCTCCTTGACAAATTGTTTTAGTTATAGGAGTTTCGATTTGATTATTTACAGTTAAGTCCAAAACAATAATACTATCACATTGTAGGGCATTCAATAGGGTGTCTTTATAAATACCCGTAGTCGTTAAATTTTGTCCTTTAAATGAATAAGAATCCCCAAGACAAATAGCTGCATTTAGCAGGGTATCAGAAACTTCGTTTACCTTTAAATCCAAAATGATGATACTATCACATTGTACCGTATTTTGTACTGTATCTCGATAGATACCAGCCATGTCTAAGTCCAGCCCATTAAAAGAATAAATATCTCCTTGACAAATGGTGGTATCAAGTTGTGTTTCGGAGGTGGGATTGACGGTTAAATTTAATACCACAAAACTATCACATTGCATCGCATTGATTAAGGTATCTCTGTACCTACCAGAGTTAGTCAAATTCTGCTCATTAAATAGGAACGTATCTCCTTGACAAATAGTGGTATCAATAACGGTTTGTGAAGTATCATTTACCAATAAGGTCAACACAAGGAAACTATCGCATTGCAAAGCATTTTCTAAAGTATCTCTATAGATACCAGCAGTACTTAGTTCTTGTCCATTGAATACAAAAATGTCCCCTTGGCAAATGGTGGTATCTAATTGCGTTTGAGAAGAATCAATAACGCTTAAATTTAAAACAATAATACTATCACAACCCAGCGTGTTCATTAAGGTATCTGAATAGACGCCACTATTGGTTAAATCTTGACTGTCAAATACGTATACGTTTCCTTGACAAATACTTGTATCTATTGCTGTTGGTTCAAGGTCAAGTACCTCAATTTTTGCAATACATACGCCTTGATTATTGGCTTCATCCGTAGCGGTTAATGTAATATCATGTACGCCTATATCTTGACAGTTAAAAACAGTTTGATTTAAATAAACGCTTTGCAAACCACAATCGTCTACTGCGCCCAAACTCAAATCACTAATTGATAAAATATAATGATGATCGCTACCTAAAGTGATTTCTAATGGAGAATTTAAAGTAGGAATAGCCGCCTCACTAAGGTAGTGGTGCATATTTATTTTGACATTAGATTTAGCGGCACTTGGTGCGCCGTAACCCGTTAAATTCAATCCACCGAAAAGTACTTGGCCATCTCCCCAATTTGCTTTTACGACTAAATCGGTTCCGTTGCTAGAAGCCAAAACTCTAGTGGTATCCATATTCGCTGGAATAATAACTGCTCCCAAACTATAAGGCACATCCGTCAAACTTGTTAGGGTAGGGGTACGCGGGCCAGTAAAAATCGGGAAGGTCGGATTGACTGCATACGCACTCTCATAAGTCCCTCTTATCAAATTGACCCCACCGAAACCAAAAGACATTCCATCCCCTTCACTAGGCCCTGCATTCATAAATAAGGAATTACCTGCAGCTACCCAATCCTCTATTAATTGTTGATTGGTAGCCAAGAAGTCTTCCATTTCACTAGCATTATTATTTGTCCCTTCTAAATAGATATAATTGTAACTATCAGAAAATAATTTGCTAGCATCTACCTCTTCATATAGTAGCTCATGCCAATCATCCCCGAAGGCTGCATTTAATTCTATGATATAGTTGGGATGATTCCAAGGAAGCCCTATTGCAGCATGTACAAAGGCCACATCTACTGACGCATTTTGACAATATACCTGCGGTGGATTCGTGTCTTCTTTAGGCACTAATTGTAACATTCCCAAATTCAATTGACAAGAGTCATCATTATCTGAAACGACCACAATTTGATAATCACCTGTTGCTAAATTTCTAAAATGACCAGTCCGCTGCGTGCTGATAAAATTACCTACTCCATCATATAAATCAAAACGGAAAGTTCTGCCAACAGCCGAACTCACCTCCGCATATAATTCTCCATCATCTGTATTTGGGCAAGAGGCCTCTATTGGTCGAGCCTGTATTTTTACTAAATCGCAAGGAACGACACAACTATTATCATCTACTACTTCAAGTAAG
>CAKZUM010000191.1 GCA_937921525.1 uncultured Saprospiraceae bacterium | reverse complement strand
TTTATGTCCGTTGTGGAAACAGCTATTAAACTTGGTGTTAATGTCTTCGACTATCTGTATGACAGATTATCGAAAAAAAATCTAATGCCCAGTTTAGCTGATTTAATTATTCTCAAAACCAACTAGGTTTTGAGGGGATTCTTTTTTGCCAATGCAAAAAGAACAAATTTATTTTAGAAAACTTAGTTTACAAAGTACTATGTAGTCAAATAGAAGTTGTACAAAAATAAGTTTTTAAAACAACTTCATAGAAAAACATACAGCATGAGATATACAATTGCAGCAATCCTACTCTTCTCTTTTTGCTTTAATTTAAAAGCACAAGACCCAAGATTCGCCCAATTTTATGCCTCCCCCAGTCAATTAAATCCAGCCCTTAATGTCGTCTACGAAGGACAAGCTAGGTTTATCATGAATTACAGAGATCAATGGTCTAGTGTACTCAATGATGTACCTTTCCGAACGATGGCAGCTCATTTAGACTATCGTTTTAATGTCGCAAGAAATGATTATTTCGCAGTAGGTATCAATGGGCTACGAGACGAAGCAGGTAGTTCTAACTTTAATCAAACCAATGGTAATTTGAATATTTCTTACATGAAATATTTAGGAGGTGGCAGAAATAAAAGCTATTACATTGTAGCAGGCGCACAAGGTGGGTTTGGTCAGCGAAAAATAGATTTAAGAGGTTTATGGTTCTCCGAACAATTCGATGATGCAACTACTTCCATAGATTTCTCCCGACCTAATGGAGAGGTAGTGAATACACAAAGTGATCTTTACCCAGACTTTAGTGCTGGCCTAATGTGGTACACTATTATCAGAGATAATTCCTTCTATATCGGTGGTGCTATGTATCATATCAATGCACCTAATGTGTCTTTATATGAGAATCAAGTTGATCCATTACTGGAAAGATATGTAGGTCATTTGGGTGGGGAATTACAACTAAACAATAGTTTAAGTTTATTACCTGCCGCAGCGGTTTATTTACAAGGGCCATCTACAGATATTAATATTGGTGGAAATGTACGATACTCTGCTGGAAGTAATGACTTAGCTATGAGAATCGGTGCTTGGGCTCACATATCGAATAGATTAGAAAATAGTATGAGTATGGAAGCGGTGACAGTTACTACTTTATTAGAAATGGAAACTTGGATGCTTGGATTGAGTTATGACGTAAATGTATCTCAATTGGTCGCTGCCTCTAATTCTAAAGGGGCGTTTGAGGCTTCTTTCACTTATATTATTCCAGAGAAAGGTCGAAGAAGTCGGGTGAGTTGTCCTAAGTTTTAAGTGTTGGTCCTTAGAACTTATCTAACAGAATCATTATATTTGTCTCAACTTACATAGCAAAATGCCATTTAATAAAGACAATGATAACTGATATTAATCAATTAGATCTTTCAAAAAAATATACCTACGCAGATTATATTACCTGGAAATTCAAGGAACGTGTAGAATTGATTAAGGGGCGAATATTACAAATGTCGCCCGCTCCAAATTTAAAGCATCAACGAATTTCTGGTGATCTTTTCTATGAAGTCAAGACCTTTGTAAATAAAGCTCCTTGTAGTATTTTTCACGCTCCATTTGATGTACGCTTACCTATTGCTACTAAAAAAAATAAAATTGACACCGTTGTTCAACCTGACTTAACCGTAGTTTGT
This sequence comes from uncultured Saprospiraceae bacterium, assembly GCA_937921525.1. GTDB lineage: Bacteria > Bacteroidota > Bacteroidia > Chitinophagales > Saprospiraceae > JAFMDF01. The sequence goes on along the minus strand of CAKZUM010000191.1, from coordinate 2,707 downwards.
AATGAAAAAATATTAGATGAGCAAGGCTGTAATGGTATACCAACAATAGTAGTAGAAATCCTTTCCCCCGGTAATACTAAACGAGAAACAAAAGATAAGTTTGATTTATATCAGAGTGCATCAATTCCTGAATATTGGCTAATTGATCCTGAAAGAGAAACAATTATTGTCTATGCACTAGATAAAGAAAGTTTAGTATATGTAGGAAGTAAACCTTATATGAGTGGCGATACTATTCTAAGTGAGGCATTAGTTGGATTTTCTCTAGAGGTAGCGACCATATTTTATTAAACCTCCTCTATCAAAGGAATCTTAGCCGTAAAAAACGCTGCTGATTCTTCAATCACCACAGGCATTTCCGTCAGCAAATTATATCTGGCTTTCAAATTTTTCAAACCAATACCCGTAGATTCTTCTTGTTCTCCCCGAACTTGCAAATTATTTTGAACTTGCAAATAATCCCCTTCATTACTTATCACAATTTTTAAAGGTTGTTCTTCGGAAATGATATTATGTTTGATCGCATTTTCGATCAATAATTGTAAACCAAAAGGAGGTAATGCTTTATCCAGTTTCGTCTTTTCTATCTTTACTTCAATTTCTAAACTCTTATCAAAACGCATTTTTTGTAAAAATAAATAAGACTTAATAAAGTCTAATTCTTGTTGTAAAGGAATGGTGATCTCCTCATTATTTTCTAATAATTTGCGAAAGACTTTAGAAAATTGACTAGTAAATTTTACAGCTAATTTAGGACTTTTAGTGATTAAAGAAGACAAGATATTCATACTATTGAACAAGAAGTGCGGATTGATCTGGCTCTTTAATATTTCAAAATGCGCCATCACCTGCTCCTTTTCCATCTTTGCAGTCTTCACTAATAACTCTGTCTTTTCATCTTTTAATTCCTTGTTGTCTTTCTTAAGTCTATGTGTCTCTAGTGCATTATCAATAATCACTTTTAGCTCATCGACATTCCATGGCTTTGTGATATAATAATAGACCTGTCCCATATTAATGGAGTCTATGATCGCCTTGACTTCACTGTAACCAGTCAATATAATACGAATGATATCTGGGTATAGCTTTTTGACCTGCTCGAATAACTCAACGCCCGTCATTTTAGGCATACGCTGGTCACTTATCACTAGACTAAATTCTTTTTTCTTCAGCAATTCCAATGCCTCTTCCCCACTCGACACCGTTGTAATATTGTAATACCGGCGCATTACGGCTGTGAAGGCAGTTAAATTATCTACTTCATCATCGACATAAAGGATGTGATTGTTCGTATTCATATCTACAAAAATACAATATAATTTAAGCTTCTGCTGAATAAGAAGTTGATATTTTTGTAGAATTTAATCAAACTAGAAATTAGCCTTTGAGAGCAGTTACTTTAGCAAGTGCGTTATTCCAAGCTCCTAAAAAGTCTGCATTAATAGCCGAAGACCATTTTGCTTTTGGACTCGCTTTTACCACGCCTAACAAATCTAATTGACGAGGGGATAATAAATCATCGGGCGATTTATTTTGTCCAATCAAGCTATTTACTTTCACAGCTTGCAAATCCGTCATCGGAATATATTGATAAATTGTTTTGGAAAGATAATATTTAGGTTCCCGATCTATTCTAAAAGAAGAGGCTTTTGTAATATTGGTTTTCCCGATCAATTTAGTTGCTTTCTTACGTTGCTGATCGTCTTCCACATAAACATGACTAGCATAGTTATTAGATACTGCCTTCTTTACTAATTTTTCATAGGAAACTACTTCTGGATCAAACTGCACTTGCACTACTTCTCGTCCTCCCATGAAACCAGGTTGGGTTTCTACTACGCCATCTATTTGACCAATTTGTTTTTCCCCCGTCCAAAAACAGTACATAGATAAATTAGCTGTTTCTAATCCAGAATGCTCTGCTAATAACTCCTTTTCTAATAAAGCCAAATACGCAGGCACGTCACGTCCTTCCGCCTGTAATGCCTCCACCATAGCCTGCACAATACCTAGTTGGGAGTAATTACCTCCGATTCTTTTGACTACATCTTTTTTGGCTTTGTTAACAATACGGACGACTGGGTTATTCCATGCGGGTTCGCCAAAGCTTTTTAATACAATAGCATCTTCTCCACGCTTGTTGTTAAAAATCGCAACAGGTACAAACAGCGTTTCTATCGCATCTACAATCAAGGGATGACTCAATACATTCTTTCCATAGTTTTGACAAGTAGCACAGCCAGGTACTTCTTGGAATAATATAAATATGGATTTCTTTTCCGTCTCAGCCTGTGTGATTCCTTCCTCTAAATTTCTAAGCCATTTTACCTGCCCCAATTCAACAGGCGGATCACCTGCTAGTAAAGAATTATTCATCAATGTCATCGTAAAAAAAGAAAGTGCTGTTATCTTTAAAAATGATTTAATGTACATAGCTAATAGTTGTTTTTGAGATGATATAATTATGTAAATCAAGTCGCATGTATACAGGAGATAATTATATTACATACACAAGTGCTTACTTTTTGGGGCAAAATAAATGACTACTTTATTAGTTCACTTTGCCTTAGGAATGGTTCATTAATAAATGTCGTTTTTATGCGCCGTTATTTTTTCTTTATGCAAGGCGAAAAACGTAGGCGATGCCTAGCATCGACGAGGCTTTTCAACATGAGCAAAAGGCAAAGATTCGGGGAATCTTTATTTT
>CAKZUM010000190.1 GCA_937921525.1 uncultured Saprospiraceae bacterium | reverse complement strand
AGATGACGGAGTTATTGCTTTATCGTTTCTAAGATGCTAAAAAGGTATTAATTAAATCTAGTAACTCCTTAGGTGCAGCGGCATGTACCCAGTGACCTGCTGAAGGGATGGTTTCTATTTTGGCGAGTGGAAAGAAACTTTCGATAGCAGAAGTATCTTTTTCTTGAATATAATTCGATTGTCCACCTTTTATAAAAAGAGTTGGATGTTGGAATGGTTCTTCGATTTGTACATTATCTAAAATCCGTTCGTAGTACTTGGCTATGATTGGCAAGTTCATTTTCCATTCATATTGCCCATTTGTATTACGACTTAGATTTTTTAATAAGAATTGTTGGGTGCCAGCGTCTGGTATCGTTGCTGCTAGATGAGTTGCTGCTTCTTTTCTATTGGATATAGTTGCTAAATCAAGTGATTGCAAAGCCTCAAAAATAGCCTGATGGCCTGCCTGATATTTTTTAGGAGCAATATCGACAACAACTAGTTTTTTGACCATTTCAGGATAAGACAGGGCTAATTGCATTGCTGTCTTACCACCCATAGAATGACCGATGATATGTGCTTCATAAATCCAATTGGATTCCATAAAGGCTTGCAGATCATCTGCTAGAACCTGATAGTTAAATTCAGGAAGATGAGGGGAGCGACCATGATTGCGTTGATCTACAATATAGACGGTATGTTTAGTGGCTAATTTTTTAGCAATGGTTTGCCAATTATCAAGCATACCAAATAAACCATGAAGAATAATAATGGGAAAGCCTTGTCCGAAAGATTTAAAATTTAAGGTCAATATTAGAGTTAATTGTGAATGGAAAATTGTGAATGGAGAATGCCTATAAAACGTTGACAATTAAGACTCAATTTTTACTGTATAGGGCAAACGAAAAGTCAAAATCGTAATATGTAATTCATTGGAAAATGTTTGGGTCGATGGTTGAAGTTTGTAACTTCAACCTAATATTTTGAAAGTTTGTAACTTTCTTCCAGTAATACATATTATAAAAACGACTTTTCGTCCGCCCTAATTAACTGTACAAAAAATACTGGAAGAAACATTATTGTTTAATTCAATTTGTTAGTAAAGGAGCTACATATTGCATTGGCAATTATCTAAGCATTCAATGATCAAAGATACATCTCGTTCCTTCAAAGAATAAAGCATTTTTCTTCCATCTCTTTTTACACTTAAAATACCTTTAAAGCGCATGTTTTGTAAATGATGAGAGGTAAGGGATTGCTCCGTATCTAGCATGGTACAAATATCAGTAACCGTCAAAAAAGGGTGTTGTTCTAGCAAATGAACAATACCTAATCTAGTGGGATGAGCGACTGTTTTTAATATAAAAGCAATACGATCTAATTTCTCTACTAACTCTTCGTTGATTACTTCTTTTTTGACCTCTTTTTTAATTTCTTCTGGCTCCATGTTTTTATGATTGTGTTGACTGAAAAACCAATCTAATTTATCGAATCATGCGCATAAATGTACCGACAAACCAATTAGAGTCTGCATTAATTAGCGTATCAAAAGTATTATCTATTTTGTTAGAATAAAGCTCTAAGTCCTTTATTACTTTGACAAATTCTTCCTCCTCCAAATCTTTTGGATTCATCTCCGAAATATTAATATCTCCTAGCATTTTAAGAATAGGCTCTAGTTCTTTCTTCTTTCGCTGAATAATGATTTTTTTCACTACTTCCCACATATCCTTTTCTGCTACAAAGAATTCTTTACGTTCACCAGAAATTAATTTCTTATGCACTAGCCCCCAATCTATGAGTGCCCGAATATTCATATTAGCATTTCCAACAGAGATTTTTAACTCCTCTTTTATTGCTTGTGCGCTAAGTGGCTTGGCTGATATTAGTAATAACGCATGAATCTGCGCCATCGTTCGATTGATACCCCAATTAGTACCTAATGCGCCCCAAGATTGTATAAATTTTTCTTTTTTTTCCTGTTGGGTCATTGGTTAACTTTTAAACGACTAGAATAAGATAAGAGATTTGGTATAGGTCAAGAAATGTGTTATAACAAGCACTTTAGCTGTTACCTACTACTCCTAATTCTATTATTTTAGTGTCTAACTAAATTTTAGTTATAAACTACGATTGCAATTAGAGTTACCAAAAGGTAACTAGTCTATTATACAATATTTAAAGTTTATTGTTTATTCCTAAATTCTTAGAATTATTACAAAGTAACAAAAATACAGGAGTTTATCCTTATTTTTAGTAAAAGTTGTAGTATTAGGCGCTATACCACAAGCCCGAGCAAGTTTTAGCTAATACATTATAAAGGCAAGTAGGGGATATAAGATTGGAGTGGTATTAGTAAAATACAGGAATGATTTTGATAAACTTTCTGAATATATAACCTTAAATTATCAAGAACCTTATATGAAGTGAGCGTAAAATCTAACTAATTTTAAAATCCTAGTTATTTTCATCAATGTCATCACTATCAATGTCCATGTCAGTCTCAGTCTCCGTCTCTTCATCGACCACATCCGTCAACCAAAAATTATTAATCCCCTCCCCTTGAATAAGGTGTAGTTTAGATAGATTTAATAATTCAAGAAGGGCTAAGAAAGTAACGATCGCGTGGATTCTATTTTCACAAACACTGAAAATACTTTCGAAGGTAGGTTTTATATCACTCTTAATTTTGGAAAGAATAAAGATCTGTTGTCCTTGAATAGAATAGTTATAATTGACAACCGTGTGTACATTGATTTTTCGATTATTATCTTCAAATCGTTCGACCACTTTCGCAAAAGTTTTCATTAATTTAAAGAGCGTCAAAGATTCCAACTCTACATCTACAAAAGCTTTTTTTCCAATTATCTTTAAATCTTTTGCGACATTACCTCTTTTGACTTGCTGAGATCGGTGCATTTCCTTTTGTCTCATTTCCTCTAAAACACTCTTATATCTCTTGTATTCTAAAAGCCGCTGCACCAACTCTTCTCTCGGATCTACTTCATTTCCTTCTTCATCTACTGGCTTTCTTGGAATCAACATTTTGGCTTTGATTCGCATCAAAGTGGCAGCTACTAATATAAACTCACTAGCCAAATCAATATTCATCGCCTCCATCTGTCGAATATATCCCAGAAAGTCGTCTGTGATTTTAGCAATTGGAATGTTATAAATATCTAATTCATCTCTTTCAATAAAGAAAAGCAATAAATCAAATGGCCCTTCGAATTGAGCCAATTTAATGTTATAAGTTGAATTAGTAGCTGTCATTTTGTTCTGTTTATCTACAAGTATTATCCCATTTCTACCTACTCGTCGGATGGCTACCGCCGTCCGATGAGTAGTACATTCCCATCCGACGGCGGTAGCCATCGGACGGGAATGTTGTAAAAATTATCAAAGAACCATAATAATTTAACCCAATAATTTCTTTACAATGTTGGAGATGGATTTCCCGTCAGCCTTACCAGCTAATTGCTTGGAAGCCATGCCCATCACTTTTCCCATATCTTTCATAGATGTAGCACCAACTTGTTCCATTAATCCTTTTAAGAAAGTAGTTAGTTCTTCTTCTCCCATTTGCTGAGGCAAGTATTTTTCTAAAACAGCAATTTCTTCAGATTCTATTTTTGCAAGATCTGCTCTACCTTGTTCTTCAAAAATAGCCAAAGAATCCTTACGTTGTTTGACCAGTTTTTGTACCAACTTAATCTCTCCAGCCTCGTCTATTTCTGTACCAGTACCCGATGTTTTAAGTAATAAAAGTTGACTTTTAATCGCTCTGATTCCACGTTTTGCGGCATCATCTTTGGCCTTCATGGCTGTTTTTAAGTCTGCATTAATTCTTTCTTCTAAAGTCATTTTTGCTATTATTTATTGAATAGTTAAGAGCCTATTCAGGACATTACAAATTTAAAGGTAAATCAGTTTAAAAGCAGGAAAACGTCCTAAGAGTTATCCACAATTAACAAACATGCAGTAGCACGGAATTTATTCCGTCACCTATCGAAAGTAGCGTAATATTAGGCACTAACCTATCTGCGCTGCGCTCGATAGTCCTGCAGTAGCACGGAATTTATTCCGTCACCCACCAAGCGCAACGTATAATTAGGCTCTAACCTATCTGCGCTGCGCTCGATAGTCTTTCGGAATGAATTCCGAGCTACAAAAGATCTTCTACCCGTATAGTTAGATCAACAAACTCTTCCAAGGAAAGCTGTTCAGGACGTTTAGTAAGTATCGGTAAATTCAAGAAATCCGGATCTTTTGAAAAGGATTTCATGGTATTTCTAAGCATTTTTCGCCGCTGACTAAATGCTTGTTTGACTACTTGTCTAAGCGTTTTATAACTACAACCTAGCTCATGATTTTCTCGTCTAACAAGCCGAATTACAGCAGATTCAACCTTAGGAGGTGGCGTAAAGTTCCCTTTACCTACGTTAAATAGCAATTCTCCATCATAATAAGCTTTTACTAAGACACTAACGACACCATAGGTTTTACTACCAGGGCCAGCTACAATTCTATCTGCTACTTCTTTTTGAAACATTCCTACCATTTCAGGTATTTGTTGGCGATATTCTAGCATTTTAAAAATAATTTGGCTAGAGATATTATATGGATAGTTACCAATGAGTGCAAAAGAGGTGTTTTCTTGAAAAAAGAGTTCTAAAGGCACTTTCAGAAAATCTTCGGAAATAATTTGCCCTTTCAATTCTGGGAAGTTTTGTTGTAAATAACTGACCATATCTCGATCTGCCTCCACCACCACTAATTCTTTCTCCTTTTTAAGCAAGTATTTTGTTAACATCCCTTTACCAGGACCTACTTCTAGAATTTTTTGATAAGTAGTCGTTAGTAATAAACTATCGGCAATGCGTTCTGCAATAGATTCCTTATTTAAAAAGTGTTGTCCGAATGATTTTTTTGCCCTCACGAAATGATTTTGGTTTAGAAATTTGTTAAAAGCATAAACACTTGTTTTTCAGAAACAAATATTGAAAAAAACCTTTAAAGAGTATTGAAGTTGTTTAAGAATGTAGTCTTTTAACTATTACATTGATCGCTTTTAAGTAATTGTTTAAAAACGCCATTCATTTGACGCTATTATTGTGTCGTTACTTAAATAGCAGTGTAGCAATGAGTTTCAATATAAACCTAGTAGATCGTCCCAATAAAAAAGATAACTTGCTTATCTTAGCCACGACTAACCACTTGAACCCTGTTTTCCCTTATTTAAATGAAAACGAAAGGGCCTATCTAGAGCAAGCAGCAACGAGCGATATTCAATACGTTTTCTTTCCTAAAAAGACGAATAGTCTCCTAGTTCATTTTATAGATACTTCTGATGATGCGCACTATCAAAAAGAACTAGTTCGAGTAGCAGGAAATGTCATCACTAATGCATTTACGCACTACAAGATACAAGAGATTTCATTAGTAAACACTGTAAAAAAGATTGAGATTGCAGAATATGTAGAAGGAATCGTTTTAGGGGGATACCAGTTTACTAAATACTTTAGTGACTCGAATGGTAATCATAAAGTTCCACATCAAATAAATATTGCCGCACAAGATTTATCAGCAAAGGAATTAAATGGACTTCAAGCGGTTTTGGAAGCCACCTACAAGGCCAGAGACTTAGTCAATGAACCTCAATCATATCTTACGGCCACAAAGTTAGGAGAAGAAATAGAGACATTAGGGAATACCTATGGTTTTTCTGTTAAAGTCTTAGATAAGCCCCAAATAGAGGCGTTGAATATGGGCGGCCTACTAGCTGTGAACAGAGGTAGCTTTGGACCCCCTCGTTTTTGTATTATGGAATGGAAACCTGAGAATGCAAAGAACGAAAAGCCTATCGTTTTAGTCGGAAAAGGAGTTGTTTTTGATACAGGTGGGGTTAATTTGAAACCTACGCCTAACTCTCTAGCTACCATGAAATGTGATATGGCTGGTGCAGCAACAGTAATTGGTGCAATGGTCGCTGCATCGAAAGCGAATCTGCCGATACATCTGATTGCCTTAGTGCCTGCAACAGACAATCGTATAGGAAACGATGCCTACCTTCCCGGCGATGTTATCACTATGTATGATGGAACAACGGTGGAGGTATTGAACACGGATGCGGAGGGACGTTTGATCTTGGCGGATGCTTTACACTATGCTAAACAATATCAACCAGAATTGGTACTTGATTTTGCTACGCTTACAGGGGCCGCTGTACGGTCTTTAGGACAGCATGCTATTTGCTATATGGGCACTGCTGGTGCTACGGTGAAAGAGCAGTTAGAAGAGAGTGGGCAAAAGGTATTCGAGCGACTGGTAGAATTTCCACTCTGGAGAGAATATGGAAAGCAATTGAAATCTAATATTGCAGATCTAAAAAATGTAGGCGGACCTATGGCAGGGATGATTACTGCAGGGAAATTTTTAGAACATTTTACGAATTACCCTTGGTTGCATTTCGATATTGCTGGCCCTGCTTATTTACAGGCACCAGATGCCTATAGAAGTAAATCTGGTACGGGAGTTGGTGTTCGATTAGTCTTTGATTTTCTTAAGAATTATTGAGAATAGTGGAGACTATTTAATTAGGGAGTAGGTTAT
>CAKZUM010000189.1 GCA_937921525.1 uncultured Saprospiraceae bacterium | reverse complement strand
AGTAAATGGAAATTAATAAAAAGAAGATTGCATTAATCGGCGTTCCGTGGGATCAGAAATCAAGTTTTTTACAAGGCCCTGCCTTAGCCCCAGCCCGCATTAGAAATGTCTTACATAGTGGTGCAGGTAATAACTGGACGGAATTGACCGTCAACCCAATAGACCATGAGCTATTTGAGGACTGGGGCGATATGGTAATTAAACAATACTTTGATATTGAAAAACAGATTGCTAGTTCGCTTAATAAAGGGGTTAGGACTTTGTGCATGGGGGGCGATCATTCGATGACCTTTCCAATCATAAAAGCTTACCATCAATTCTTTCCTGCTTTTGACATTTTACAGATAGATGCGCATGGGGATTTGTATGACGATTTTGAAGGCGACCCACATTCCCATGCTTGTCCATTTGCACGGATCATGGAAAATAAATTGGCAGAACGATTGGTGCAAGTTGGTGTACGAACCTTTACGCCTCATCAGATAGAACAGGGGAAAAAATTTAAGGTGGAGACGATTCAGATGCGAGATTTTGATGCTGGTGTACGACCTACTTTTACTAGACCTATTTATCTATCCCTTGATTTGGATGGACTTGATCCTGCCTATGCGCCTGGTGTGTCTCATCATGAACCTGGGGGATTGACGACACGGGAGGTGCTTCGATTGATCCAAAGTATTGATGTGCCGATTATTGGGGCGGATGTGGTCGAGTTGAATCCGCATCGGGATGTGTCGGATATGACGGCTGCTTTGGCGGCTAAATTGGTGAAGGAGATTGCGGGGAAGATGTTGGGGTGATCTTTATAATATAGAAATTCATAGGGAAGGTTCATTATCATTTCAACTCTACTGCAGATTCAAAAAGTATTTGTACTTCCCCACTTATCAATCGGTTCTCAATATCCAAGCCGCTAAAAACTCCTTTAATATCCGTTTCCCCTTTATTCAAATAATACGTTTTAATAAAAATTTCGAGTGTAGAAAATAGAGCAATTCCTGTTAGTTGAAAACTAAAATGGATGACCGTTCCATTTTGAATTAACTCAAAGTGGTCTTTAGTAATTAACACCCCCTCCGTTAGAGAGGCTAATTTAAAAGTATCTGGATGGATGGAAAATTGAAAATCTCCTAATAGACTACTATCCTGAAAAAGAGTAATGATATAATTTCCAGGAACTTTATCAAAAGTAATACTATAAGGGCTTTTGTCTGAAATATCAAAAACGCTATGGGGGATAATCCCATCATTTTCAATTCTAACATTCCTAAGTTCTTGAGCTATATAGGCAGGTATTTTTAGGGAGGTTGATTTGGTAATCATTTCTGATTTAGAATCACATTTTTCAAAAATTATTTTTCCTGCCACAACTCTATTATTGATGTCAAATGCGGAAAATACGCCTAACATAAATGCGTTCGTACTCGGTTCAGTATGACCAATGTATAAAATATCTTCTCCTCCATCTATCATCTTTCCATCCATTAATGTTTTTGTCCGAACATGCAATATATCTGCTCTTCTTTTTGCCGTTCCATAAGCTAGAAATTTTCTGAAAGTGCCGTCTTTTAAAGGATATAGATAGGTGTATTGCAGGTTTTTCCAATTATCTAAAACGACTACTTGACATTTAACTACTTCTTTAAATTCTCCAAAATAATAGCAAACGTAAAAGAAGGTTTGTTCCAAGGCATCCCTTCGAGTTAAGGCGAGTTGTTTTTCTTTTTCCGACTGCTCTACAATAACTTTTTTAGTAAAATCTTCAATACTTTCATATCCGATATATTGAAACAGCACAATTTTATAATACCCATTTAATTTAATAATGGGCTTGCCAGCCTGTAATTCCCTCTGTTTATCATATAGATATTTGCCATTAATAAACCCACCAGTTAACTTTTCTAACTCCTGTCCTAAACTGGGTAAAAGCGCATTATAATTGCCAAATCCATACAATTGGGTCACTTTTCCAAGGACTGCAGCTTGGTCTTTATACTTTGCTTTGAATTTCTTCAAAATCTCCTCAAATAAGATGCGAAAGCAGTAGGCGGTTACCAAGAGTGTCTTATTTTCTATATTTTTTTTATTTTCCATTTTTTTCCTAAATAATAAAATGAATTACAAAGAAAATAAAAAATAATTAGAAAGAAACGATTAGAAAATGATATTTGATAGGTTCACACAAATTTTATTTTTAAATATGTTTTGAGTTAAACTACCTTCTAAATTTTCACTTGTTTTAAATAATTATGTAATGAAAAAACATACCTACTTATTATTCCTCTTTCTTGCTACGGTTACCTTTGCTCAACAATCTGTAACGGGAACCATCAGTGACGAATCTGGTGAACCATTGATTGGTGCTACTATCCTTGAAAAAGGAACAAGTAATGGAACGGTTTCCGACTTTAATGGAAATTTTGAAATCAACGTTTCCGATGATGCCATGCTCTTAATTTCTTATACTGGTTATACGGATACAGAATTATCTGTAGAAGGAAATGGACGGATGAATATTACCTTAGCAGAGAAATCTGAAGTTTTAGATGCGGTTGTTGTCACCGGGTTTTCTGGTGTAGTCGGTAGAGCTAGAAAACGGGTAGCGTCTATTCAAAAAATTCCTGAGTCAGTTACAGCGCTTAACAGTGAAGGTATAGAAAAAGCAGGTATATCTAATGTAGCTGACTTTGCCGAACTAGTACCTAATATGAAACTGAGTGAAGCGCAAGCAGTTGGTGTTAATTTTCTAGTAGTTAGAGGTATACCGCAGATAAGGAACGGAGATGCACCTGTAGCGTTCGTGGTGGATGGCGTAACTATTCCAGATCCAGCATTATTGAATCAAGAAGTTTTCGATTTAGCCTTAATTGAAGCAGTAAAAGGGCCTCAAGGAGCTTTATATGGAAAAAATGCTATTGGCGGTGCTATCAATATCTATTCTAAAGAACCAACGAATGAAAGTAGAAATAATATTCAGTTAGGTGCTGGTAACGGTGGTTATTATACTGGTCAGATAGTTTCCTCTGGTGCTATAAAGGAAGACAAGGCTTACTATAGACTTTCTGGTAAGTACCAAAATTTTGATGGTCTATTAACAAATACTTTTCTAGATAAAAAAGTAGATTTTAGCAAAGATCTAAATCTAAGAGGGCAAGTTATTTTGACACCCACTAGTAAGTTTAAAGCTACTGCCACCTTGCAGTATATGAACACGGATGCTGGTGCGACCTACTACTCTATCGATCCTGCCAGTATAGGTACTGGAGGTGCTACCTTCGATGTTGGTCTTGATCCAAATCCAACGGATGAGAATAGCGTCATCCACCAAGATGTTTTTGGAAATTCTGACATGAAAAATGTATTTGGGAGTATCAATTTGCAATACAACTTAGGGAAGACTAAATTACAAAGTATCACTTCTTATAATACGGTAGATAGAAATACTACTGGCGATCTTGATTTTACAGAAGAACCATTTGACGGGTTTGTCGATTTTTTTGGTTTAGATCAAGGAGAGTTTAATGATACTAAATCCATCAATCAAGAATTTAGATTGTCTAGCAATAATAGTGCGTCTAAAGTAGATTGGAGTCTGGGCGGATTTTTTCAAAATATAGAACGTAACTTCTATCAGTCGGATATTACTTTCAGCGATGATTGGGCGGTGACGGATTATACCGTTGATTTCAACACGATTGCTTTTTTCGGATTTTTGGACTACAAGCTTAGTGATAAATTGACCGCATCTTTTGGACTAAGATATGATATAGACAATTATGAGCAAGAAGATAGGCTGCCTATACTTTTTGGCGAACCTGCGGCGATTATCAATAAAAGAGATGACAATGTACTCCAACCTAAAGCATCATTGAGTTACCAAGCATCTGAAAATGCGCTACTCTATTTTAATTATGGTAGAGGATATCGAGCGGGTGGTTTCAATGCTCAGTTCACGGATCTTTTTGCAGGTGATTTCCGTAGAGAATTGTCCGATAACTTTGAATTCGGTGCCAAAACTTCCCTTTGGAATAATCGATTATTATTGAATGGATCGGTCTTCTTTTCTGATTTTACAGATCGACAGCAATTTGTCTATGACTTTGATAATTTCGTACCAGGTAATTATAATTATGAAAAGAGTACGATCTCTGGATTTGAATTGGATTCAAAAATTAGAGTATCAAAATATCTAGATGTGCTGTTCAGTTATGGATTTGTAAATTCTAAAATTGATGAAGGAGGTACGACCGGTGGACCAGATGGAACAACAAGAAATTTGGATGAATTCAATGGTAACTTTACTTCTTTTGTACCTCAAGATAATTTCAATCTCGGTTTGGCTTCTAGCTTTGATGTAGGAGAAACTGCGAGTGTAGACATCAATATAAACTTAAATGGTACAGGAAGAATCTACTGGTATGATTCTAATGACGAAGGTACTTTTTCTGATCCTTATCAACTGCTTGATGCTAGAGTAACTTTAAATGTAAACAAAATCAGTTTCTCTCTATGGGGAAAGAATATCACCGATCAACAATATTATCTAGAGGCAGATCCTTTTGGCGGTATCGGATGGAGAGGTCGTCCTGCTACTGTTGGAGCTACTTTTGGTATTGATTTTTAGGAATTGTAGCTCAAGCTTCTAGCTTGAGTAGCCACTCAATTATAATTTAGAATTGTAGCTCAAGCTTCTACTAGCTTGAGTAGCCACTCTCAAGCTGGAAGCTTGAGCTACGAAAAAAAAGATATGACCAACAATTATAATTTTGAAATAACCAAAGTTTCCAAGGTACTCATTGAGGAAATGTTTCAGGTTAAAAAAGGAGAAACCGTAGCCATCACTGCAGATACAGGCACTAATAAACAAATCGCAGAAGGCTTGGCGGCAGCGGCTTATGCTGCAGGGGGAATACCAATGCTTATTTATACTCCAAGTGCAAGAGAAGATGGACAAGCAGGAATGCCCGACTGGCCTGCAAAAGCATTAACGGCTGCCCTATGTGAAGTAGATGTTTGGATAGAACTAAATGTACCGATTTTGCTATACTCAGAGATTTGGGAAACGGCAATGGCCAAGAACAAAAAATTGCGCTACGTCATTCTTGGCGATTCTTCTATTGAATCTTTGGCGAGGGTATTTACTGAATTTAATATAAAAAATTTAGGTAGGCTATTACATCGAGTGAAAGATATGGCTGCCACCACTAGAAGGGTTCGTATTACTAGTAATAATGGAACGGATGTAAGCTATGAAACAGATGCTAACTTTGCATTAGATTTAGATAATGGAGATTTTTCTAAACCAAAATTTTGTACAGCGCCCGGTTACGTTAATATTGTTCCCAGAGTAGGTAGCATGAATGGCATCATTGTTTTTGATGAATTAATGAACGCTGATTTGCATAAAGGAGGGGTCGCATTTGAGATGAAATCGGGTAAAATAGTGGCAGTCAAAGGTGGAAAAGAGGCGGAAAAATTTGCCAACTATCTAGCCGCTTTTGATGATCCCAATATGTATAAAATTTCCCACCACATGATTGGTTTACATCCAAACATCCATGAACTAAGTGGTGAAATCGTAGAAGATGAACGCATCTGGGGAGGTGTAGATTTTGGTTTTGGTCATACGAGTCCGATAGATATGCCACCCAATGGCCAGCCTGCTAAATCTCATTTTGATGGAATTATTGCTAAATCTAGTATTTATTTTGATGAGCAATTAATTGTCAAAGATGGTGTGGTTTGTCATCCTGAGTTAAAAGAAATAGCGGATGCGATTTTAGCGAACCGAGAATTGGTTTTTTAGATTTTTAAGTTTACTAAACCTTTAAGGTTTAGTAAACTTAGATGAGCAATTTATTAATGAACCATTCCTAACGCAAAATAATTTCATGTCAAATACTTTAAATGAACTCCAACCAACTGCTATTTGGCATCATTTCAGCCAACTAAACGCCATTCCAAGAGCCTCCAAAAAAGAGGAACAAGTCATCCAGTTTATGAAGGAATTTGGTGAAAATTTAGGTTTGGAAACTATAGTTGATGAAACGGGCAATGTGCTAATAAAAAAGCCTGCTACAAGAGGTATGGAAGCCAAACCCACCATCATCTTACAGGCCCACTTGGATATGGTCCATCAAAGAAATGCAGCTACAGATTTTGATTTTGCCACCCAAGGAATTGAGATGTATATAGATGGGGATTGGGTGACGGCAAAAGGCACCACACTTGGGGCAGATAATGGCATAGGCGTAGCAGCAATGATGACCGTCCTATCATCAGATGACCTTGTACATCCCGCGATTGAAGCTATTTTTACAATTGATGAAGAAGTAGGGATGACGGGTGCATTAGGCTTAAAAAAGGATTTTTTGACAGGCAGCATTTTATTAAATCTAGATTCAGAAGAAGATGATATTTTGACTATTGGTTCGGCTGGAGGGGTAGATTTATTGATAGAAAGTAGTTACCAATTAAAAACTTTAAAAGCGAATTATACTTTTTTTAAAATAAGCATCAAAGGCCTAACAGGCGGACATTCAGGAGTGGATATACATAGAGGCGGAAGTAATGCGATTAAATTATTAAGCAGAGTTTTATTTGAACTAGATAAAGAACATGGAATCAGGATTAGTTCCATAAATGGTGGAGATAAGACGAGTGCTATTCCAAGAGCTTGCGATGCAACTATTGCAATAGAAAATGATACTATCGCTATTTTTCAAAAACAAATAAGCTATTGGACAAAATTACTACAAGAAGAAAATAATTTTAGCGATCCCTCTTTAACAATAGAACTCAAAAAGCAAAATAAAAGTGCAAAGGTTCTATCTAAAAAATTTCAAAGCCGTCTGCTTGCAAGCTTATACACTTGCCCTTATGGTATTTATCGAATGACCCCAGCCCTCAATCATTTAGTGCAAAGTTCAAATAATCTAGGAAGAATAAAAGTAGAAAAAGGGATAGTTAATATAGGTTGTTTCGCACGCAGCTTTATAGAAAGTGAACGAACAGATTTGGTGAATGTTGTCAAAAACTCCTTTTCGTTTATCAAAGCAAAGATAACAGAAATAGACCCTTTTCCTAGTTGGTCACCTGCACCTGATACGGCGACTCTTACTAATATGAAAAACATCTATTTTACGCTCTTTGGTCAAGCCCCTAAAATAGACGCTATCCATGCTGGTTTGGAATGTGGCATTTTATCTGAAACTTATCCTCATTTAGAAATTGTTTCTTTTGGTCCAAATATTAAAGGGGCACATTCACCAGATGAGGCTTTACAAATTAGTTCCACTCAAAAATTTTGGCGGTATTTAACCAGCGTTTTGGCTGAACTGTAATACGGATTCTTATACGCTAATTTTTAATCGAGGTTTTTTTAACGGATTAAAAATCCGCTTTACTGGCGCAAACAATGACGGAAAACAACCAATACACTACCACCAAAGTAGCGGCTAAAGATTTCACCTCTGGCTGGATGATTGCATTCATTCTTGCAGGGATAGGATTTAGTTTACCAATACTATATCTAGGTTCAGAAATAGCATTGGGCGTTGGCTTAAAAGATGCCCTCATTGCTTATGGTATCTCCACACTTATTCTAAGTATATTATGTATTGGAACAACTTTAATAGGTAATCGATCTAGGCTTTCCACCTATATGATTTTGAGATTCCCTTTTGGCGAACAAGGAGCAAAAATTATTAATTCTATTATTGGATTAAGTTTATTGGGTTGGTTTTCGGTAGCATTAGAATTGTTAGCCCAAGCCATTCAGGAAACGGCTATAGAGGTAATTGGCATCACTTTTCCTATTTGGAGTATTGTTCTTATCACAAGTATTTTTATTACCGTAACGACTATCTATGGCATTCGAAGTATTGAAAAATTAGCCAATATTGCAGTTCCTATTCTCTCTGTTTTTCTATTTTATGCTACTTACAAAGCCTTGGGTCAAACAACATTTACTATTAATCTATGGGACTATCAACCAACTGAACGGACTATGAGTTTATTCGATGCAACTTCTGTATTAGTTGGTTCTTCAATATTAGTACCCGTATTAATGGCAGACTTTTCAAGATTTATTTATAATGATAAACAGAGTCTAATTGCCGTTTTAGGAATCGTGATAGGTACACCAGTCGTCTTAGTAATCAGTGCGATTACTGCGCTTAAAACTGGAGAAGTAGATATTATACAAATTATGAAATCACTCGATTTGGTCTTGCCTGCCTTTATTTTGTTATTTGTATCTACTTGGGTCACCAATGCCACCAACTTGTATTCTGCAGTACTCACTTTTTCTACCATTCAGACTAGCTGGCATTTCCGAACCATGTGCTTGGTGACAAGTATATTAGGAACCATACTCGCATTATTCCAATTTTCTGAACATTTATTTGCTTTTCTAGATGTGCTAGGGGTTTTCGCTCCTTCCATTTCTTCTATTTATCTATTAGATTTCTTTTGGTTGAAACGACAACAATACGATTTAGCGAAGATTCCATCTTGGGGAATAAACGGATTAATAAGTTGGGGGCTTAGTTCTATTATCGCCCTACTCACCTACTTTGAGGTTTTTCAAATAACCCATGCTCATTTTATAGATTCTTTTTTATTGGCAGGGATTCTTTATTTTTTATTAGAATTGTTACCCTTTGAAAAAATTTATAAAGCATGATCGGGGGCGCAATTAAGTACTTGAGATAACAAGATGTACTAAAGTTTTACAATTGATTATATTGCCTTACAATCCTTGGCACATCCTCATAATCAGATAGTTGTGCCATCAAGCCAGCTCTATCGGTGAGCATTCGTTCTAATATATGTCTATACGATCTTGGAGACATTCTTATGGGATTAATTTGCTCATTCCCAATATAGTAACGATAAGGATCAGAACGAGTGTAGCGCTCATTGTATTTGGTATCATAGTAATACAAATCCAATTTACCTTCTGCAAGTACTTTGACGAAGATATACTCTTTCCAATGGTTAACTAATATTTTATAAACCTGGGTTTTGCCATTACGATTTACCCCAAAGTAACTTAAAGTGGAAACGTGGAAAATAGTCTTTTTTCCTTTATGGTGAAAAGAAATACTTTCCGCTTTCGGACTAAATCGTATTTTACCATAAAGGGTATCCCGACTCAAGGTAAGAATAAAGTCCTTATCATTTTGAGAATAGGAGAATAGCGGCAGTAATAGGAAAATACAGCACAGTATAAAATTCTTTTTCATAAGCAACAAAATAATTAATTATTACTAACTATTTGAGGTTTCTAATCTTTAATTTTGTACTTTAATTCTCCACTAATGATAGATCCTCAACTATATACCTTATTCCTTATATCTGCCATTATTTTATTATTGACTCCCGGGCCTGCCGTTTTATACATCACCTCTCGAAGTATCGAGCAGGGAAAACAAGCAGGTTTTGCCTCTGTATTAGGCATATCTATAGGAACACTCTTTCACAACTCCCTTCCCAATACATCTCGTATTTCATGATAGGCCGCTAAACAGCGTTTTGAAAATTTAGGCATAGTCAAGAAGGTATGGAATAAACCTTTATACTCCGTTAAAAAGACTTTGTTACCAGCTTCTATTAGTCGTTGGGCATAAGTCGTTCCATCATCCTTTAAAGGGTCATATTCTGCCACTTGAATTAAAGTAGGCGGCATATTGCTTAAATCTTCTGCCAAATAAGGAGACATATATGGGTCATATTTTTGTTCATCTGAACTAGTATATTGTTTCACAAACCAATTCAACATCTCCTCTGTCAATAAATAACCTTTTCCGTTTCTAGTAATAGACGGGTGTAGCAAGCGGGCATCTGTGCTTGGATAAACTAATATTTGAAAAGCGATTTTTGGGCCGTTTAAATCCCTTGCTTTGAGAGCGACTACCGTAGCTAGATTTCCGCCTGCGCTATCGCCCATCACCGCTAGTCGATTTGCGTCACCACCAAAAGAATGACAGTTGTTGGAGACCCAGACTGTTGCATCATAACAATCATTTGTGGGGGTCGGATATTTATGTTCTGGTGCAAGTCTATAATCTACCGAAACGACTATTGCTTGATTATCTCGACATAATCGACGACATACATTATCATGGGTATCTAAAGTACCTATTACAAAACCACCCCCATGAAAAAAAACAATGACTGGTAAATTCTCTGAGCTATTAGGTTTGAAAATTCGGATTGGAATATCGCCTTCTCTACCTTGAATGAGTCTATTCTCTACCTCATGAACAGGTATAGTAGGACCATCTAATATATTTCCAGTATCCGTATAATCGTCTGAAAAAGACCGAAATTGTTGAGGAGTAATACTACTAAAATCTAACTTATGAAAAGTCTTGTGATACCAAAGTAGTAATCTAAATTTAAGAGAAATAGACATACTAATATTATAACTTTATTGGTGTTCTTGGGATTACGTATAATGGTTATTTAGAACCGAGAGCAGAGAAGAGA
>CAKZUM010000188.1 GCA_937921525.1 uncultured Saprospiraceae bacterium | reverse complement strand
AAGTATAAATTAATTTTTCATCAATCGCATCGCTCCTAAAATATTGCCATTAGAAGTTAACTGGAGGATATAAACACCATTAGTATACGACTCCATATTAATTAACTGTTGTTGTTGTCCAGTTGCTTGCAGTCCCAAATGGTGTACATCTAATTGCTTACCAAAAACGTTATACACCTTCACTTGTATATCACTTGCAATACGCAAGTCATATTCTAAAACCACTTGTTGTCTAGCAGGATTTGGATAGGCACTAATAGCCGTTAACCGTTCTGCATTCACAATACTCGTAGTTAGTGGCGCACCAAAAGAAATCCAATCAATATCTAGTACGCCATTAAATCCGCCAACACCGGGGTTTACAAAAAGCTGTACTTGAGAAATTCTTTCTGCATCAACTGGGCATGGGGCCGTAGCTGAAGTACAATCAGAACCACCGAATCCACCATCTGCATAAGCACCTGAATAGTTATATTCATAAACAGCATATTCTGTCGCAATGGTATTTGATTGTGCATTGGCGTTTGTTACAAATCCTAAATGATCTTGTAAATCCATTCTTAACTCTGTTCCATCTATGGACGATTTAGCTCGGATAAATACTCTATCGCCACTAGCTGCAGCATTGGCTAAAATACCCTCTCCTGCCGCATCATGAATTTTATAAACCAACGGCGTCCACATACCACCAGCACCATCACCTGTTACCGTCCATGTATCTCCTGCAATAGACGTCACTAAGCCCGGTACATCTGTGATTTGGTCAGTCGTACTTTCATCCAATTCATCATTATAATTAGCGACTCCTGCAGGTACTTCTACCACATCTAAAGAAGATCCAAACGAAATCCAATCAATATCAACTGTTCCATTAAATAGCCCAACACCTGGCTCAATAAAGAATTGAAGATTGGCAATTCTTGCCCCATCAACTGGACAAGGTGCTGTATCAGAGGTACAAGGAGAACCACCAAAACCACCATCCGCATAGGCATTGGTATAATCCAATTCATATACCACATAATCAGTACTCAATGCTGTAGAAACAGCATTCGCATTAGTGACAAATCCTATATTATCTTGTAAATCTACTCTTAGTATTGTCCCATCCACAGAGGAACGTGCTTTGATATAAACTTTGTTACCACCTGCTATTGCGTTGGCCATAATTAATTCCCCAGCGGTATTATGAACTCCATATACAATAGAATTCCACATACCAGAAGAACCATCGCCTGTAATACTCAAAGCGTCTTCGCTAAACGTGGAAGTTAACCCCGGTACTTCATTTAGAAACACAGTAGTATTTTCATCAAATTGATCTGAATAATCGGCAATTCCTGCTGGTCCTAAATCTATTTCTTCCTCTCCCAATGGCTGACCAATAGAAATAAAGTCAATTATAATTTCTCCATTATAACCGCCCTCTATTGGATTGGGATATAATAAAAATTGGCTTATTTTAGATAAGTCCACAGTACAAGGACCTGTCTCACAAGCAGTGCCACCAAAACCACCATCGCTAGCTCCCTCAAAATTATATTCAAAAACAGTCAGCTCAGGGCCAATAATTTTTGTAATGGAAGACATGGAAGAATGAAAATTAAGTGAGTCTACCGCATCAATTCTAAGAGGCACCATAGCACCATTCGTTCTAGCAGCAATGTATAATCTATTCTGTGCTGGCCCCATGTCTAAAGTTACTGGTTCTCCAACTTCTTTATTGTGCAATAAATAAGAAACCGTACCAAACGGCGGTGCAGTGCCATCGCCTGCAATTACTAAATTAGACCCTGACTCTGTAACATTGAAAAGATCACTACTAGTAAATTCTACTGTTTCATTGCTAAAATGATCTCCATAAGAAAGGACAGGTGCCTCCCCTGCTGGTTCTAAAGAGTTGCCAAAAGAAAAATAATCAAAGGTTAAATCTCCAACAAATCCACCTACACCTGGCTCTACAAATAAAACCAAGCCTGCTACTCTTTTACCGTCAACAGGGCAAGGTGCCGTTTCCATTGTACAAGGTGTTCCACCAAATCCTAAATCGGCATAAGTGCCTGAAAAGTCATATTCTAATACAGTATATTCTGTATCTACGATTTTGGTAATAGATCCTTGGGTAGTAATAAAACCATCTAAGTCTCGAATATCAATTCTCAAAGCCGTACCAGGCACACTAGATTTTACTTTTACAAAAAGTTTATTCGTACCTGTTACATCAATATCTTGTTCTTCAAAAGTATTTTGATTTCTGATAGTATAGCCAATAGCATCCCACATCTGCGTAGTCCCATCACCCGATAAAACTAATTCTGAACCATTTATGACCATATTATATCCTTTGTCAAATACGTCTGCCCCAAAGGAAGTAATCGTGCTATCCGCCTTATCAAAGTGATCTTGAAAAACATCAGAAGTAATTGCCCCAGCTGCTTCAGCTCCTACCGCAATATAATCAAATACAACGGAGCCATTAAAGCCACCTGCACCGGGGTCTGTGAAAAAGATCAGTTGCTTAATTTTTGTACCATCAACTGCACAGGGTGCCGTATCTGATGTACATGGAGTTCCACCAAAACCACCATCTTGATAAGTACCAGAAAAGTCAAATTCTAAGACCATAAATTCTGTCGTCATCGTTTTCGTTACCCCTGCAATAGACGTTAGAAAACCTGCTTCGTCTTGGACATCCATTCGTAATTGAGTGCCGACATTACTGGCTTTCACCTTGACAAAAATCTTATTATTTTCTGTCATGTCCACTAAAACACCTGCTCCTGATGTTGGATCGTGAAACTCATAAGTAAATACATCCCAAGGTCCTGTATTAGACGCATTGACGGTCCATTCGGAATTGCTTTCGCTAGAGGTATAAGTACCTGAACCACCCGTAAAAGCAGGATCATCGTTATCAAATTCATCCAGATAGACCTGGGAAAATCCTACACTCACAAAGAGCATAGAGCAAAGAAATAGGAGTACATGTTTTTTCATGTTAAAGCTGATTTTTGGTTTAACAATTTAGTAAGGAACGACGCACGAATAACTTTTACATTTAAAATGGTCTTTTTTATTTTAAATTTTAAATTGTAAATTTTATTTATCTCTCGTTCCTAATTGATAATTGCTGATTAAAAAAATACTCATTAATCGGCAAATACCAACTACCATTATAAAATTTCAACAAACTGAATATTATCTACGTTGACTTCTAATGTTTCATTAGAATCCTCTACATCGATAATTTGTATTTTTAAAGTCTTCACTTTTAAGGGATCAACTGTAAAGTCGTTTAAATCTTGAAATCTATTAAGCGGAACAGAGACTTTTTGCCATCCAGTCCAATCCACTTTTACCGTCAATGCAAAATCATTAGAAGAACCATCCTTCTCTAATAGAACTAGAATCATATGGGTCTTTTTTTGCCCATTATTATTCACATCCATTTCTATCAATGTATTATTGGCATCTGTGGTAATTCCAAAAGTTTGGAACGCTTCCACATCCCACGTATGGTTTTCAGCCCCTCCAATCCAACTAATATCTAGCTCATCTTTTCCACTTATTTTTAAATAATTTCCATCAATTGGTGCTGGCATTGTATTCTGTACTGCCGTGTTTTTATTTTGGTCGATACTTCCTCTAAAAATCCATTTATCTGTTTCTGACCGAATTCCATTCCCATCAAAATCATTAACTAAAATGGGATTAACCGTAAAGAAGTTAATAGGGGAACGAGTAAATCCTCCATTGGCAAATAAACTAATCCGTCCTTTTTCTACGCCCTCTGGTACCAAAATAATCATCGAGTCAGGAACGGCTGTAATGATCTCTGCTTGTATACTATCAAAAAACCAAGCTGTGAGCGGCTCATAAAAATTCTTACCTAGAATAGTTACGCGCTCTCCTACTGCAGCAGAAGCAGGCGAGAAACTAAATATCTCTGGTGCTTCCAAAGTCACTCTAAAATTGGTAGTGACAGAACCGCCGTCAGTTGTTATAGTGACCACATGTTCTCCTAAAGGAACGTTCGTTGGTATTCGCAGCAATAAGGCATTATCTGCATTATAAGCATTATTAAAATTAACGACTTGATCGCTGAACTTAACTTCCGTAATATTCGCTAAATTCACTCCCTGAAATGTCACCAATGTCTCGGCAGGTCCAAAGACAGGGTCAACTATTTCAATGACAGGTGGTCCTACCTCTTTATCACAGGAGGAAAAGCAAATGGCGAGTAAACAAAAAAAAGTAAATTTTCTAATTAACATAGTTCGATATAATAACTAATCTTTAAATAGAGATTATCTAGGATCGTCGAGGTTTGTAACCTCGATGCCATGTGATAATCATATTGCATCGAGGTTGCAAACCTCGACGATCTGTGAGACAGATTTCGTCTAGAAAATGACGAAATTTTATAGTTTTCTAAACGAAATCTGTCTCTGCTCTCGCTTCTCTACTCTCTATTCTAAAAACATTAATATCCAGGATTCTGCTCCAACAATGGATTCACTTCAATCTCAGAACTTGGAATTGGAAATAGTAAATTATGTTCATCTAAATTCTTACCATGTAGCGTCATAATTTCGATAGCTTTTCCAGAGCGCAATAAATCAAACCAACGATGTCCTTCAAATGCAAATTCTGCGCGTCTTTCTTGTAATATGTCATCTGCATTAAAACTATCGACCGCAGCTAAACCTGCTCTTGTCCGTACTTGATTGAATGCCGCTAAAGCATCTGGATCAGAGGCCACCCCACCCTGTATAACCATTATAGCTTCTGCATAGGTCAGTAGCACATCCGAGTATCGAATCACATGTGCATTTTGAGGCGTACTCATAAAACAAATATTCGCACCACTTCCTACCACGTATTTTTTAATATTCGCACTTACTGCCGATGCACCTCTTGATGGATAGGTGTACCCCCCATCCCCTGCGTTGATAGATGGGTAGAATGCATTCGGTAACATGATGCTCGTGTGCCGACGTAAATCATCTTTTGTAATCGCATCAATAATAGTCGTATTTGGATTATTTAAGATGGGTGCAGTAGGAATTTGAGACCCCCAGCCATCTCTATCTTTTGTAATGCCTTCTCCCCACGGAGCAAAAAAAGCTTGCATCGCATTACCCGTTCCAAAAGGTCCACACCCCGTAAATTGTACTTGAAAAACAGACTCTTCATTATTATCACTGGTTGCTAATTCAAAATTATCATTGTAATCATCTAGTAGTTGATATACTCCCAAATCGATAACGGATTTTGCAACATCCCTAGCCAGTACATAGTCTCTTGTTGTCAAGTTTACTTTAGCTAAAAATGCTAAGGCCGCTCCTTTCGTAGCTCTCCCTGCATCTGAACCTGTTCTTGTCAAAGGCAAATATTCTCCTGCAAAAGCAAAGTCTGCTTTGATTAATTCATACACTTCATTGGCACTAGCTCTTGGATAAAATAATTCTCTATCTAAAGAAGGTGCTTCTGTAATTAAGGGAACGCCTCCGTATACCCTCACCAAGTCAAAGTAAGCTACTGCTCTTAAAAATCGAGCTTCTGCGGAAAATACATTCTTTACGGTTTCTGGAATATCCATTCCCGCTACTCTCTCGATGACTACATTTGCCAAAGTAACTTGTCTATAATGAATGGCCCAATAATTAGCAACGGGTACGTTATCTGCTGCCACCGTAAAATTATCTATTGGCGTAAAGTCTGGATCGGTTCCTCCTGCTTGAGAATTGTCTGAAGGAATCTCTGTAATCATCCACCCTTTCCCAATCCATTCTACATCTATCATTGGAGAATATGCTGCTAATATTGCCTTGTCTGCATCAGACTCTGTTTTATAAAAAAGGTCTGTTGTTAGTTGGTCTAATGGCTGCTTATCTAATAAATCCCCACAAGAAGAGCAGGCAACTATTATTAGAATTGAGCATATTTTTATTATCTTGTTTTGCATAATGAAGATTTAGCTTTTTAAAAAAGAACGGGACTACTAAGTTCTATTTTTGCAAGCTACCAAGAGCTTGCGATTTCCCCCGCTGGCGGCAGAGTTGATTGGTTCTAGTTTTAGTTTTTTTTATCCTAATATTTGGACGGTAGCAGAAAATCATATATCATAATTTTTAAACCTGCCTGCCAAGGCACGCAGGCAGGTCATACATCATAAATCCATCTAATTTTGCATAATAAGCAGATTTATGATGTATGATGTATGAACTATGATTTAAGATTTGCTCACACAACTTGCTAAAAACTAATATTAACCCCAGCAGTATAAGAACGAGAAATTGGATACCTTCCATTTTCCACCCCGTTAATCAAAGGGTTCTGATTAAAAGAACCAATCTCTGGATCATAGCCAGAATACTCTGTCCAAGTCTGCAAATTCTGTGCGCTAATATAAGCACGCATTGATTGTATTTTTACTCGCCGCATCCAATCTTTTGGAAACGTATAGCCCAATGATACATTTTTTAATCTAACGAAAGTTCCATCCTCAATAAATCGAGAAGATATCCGTCTATTAGAATTTGGATCAGGACCTGTAGCTCTAGGAATCTCATCATCTGGATCACCTGGTCTAGAGCGATCAATGACGACAACGGATTGATTCGCCAAGCCTGCCATTCCTTCTATATCTCTTCGGATCAAATTCAAAATTTCATTGCCAAATACTCCTTGAAAAAAGAAAGAAAAATCAATTCCTTTGTAGGCGAAGTTATTGGTCATATTCAAGGTAAAATCTGGATGCGGACTTCCCAAGAACGTTTGATCCAAGTCATTAATAATTCCATCGTTATTTAAATCTTTAAATTTTATATCTCCCGCTCTTGTACCATCTTGTTGAAACGGACTTTCCACTACCTCTGCCTGACTTTGGAAAATACCATCCGTTACATAGCCATAAAATTGACTAATCGGTTGTCCTTCTTCTGTTCGAGTAACAGGAATTCTTTGAATCAAGCCGATCAAATTTCCATTCGATCCAAGGCTAATTACTTCATTTGTATTAACAGAAAAATTGACTCCTGTTCGCCAAGAAAAAGCCCCTGTTGTATTCTGCGTATTTAATGTGATCTCTATTCCTCGATTTTCTATTTCTCCAATATTGACAAAAGGGGCATTTAAACTACCTGCTGTTAATGGAATCAATGCAGGTAGTAACATTCCATCTGCTTTCTTGATATAATAATCCGTAATCAATTCCACTCTATTATTAAATAAACCTAAATCAACTCCTATATTGGTTTGATAAGAAGATTCCCATCTAACATCAGGATTAGCAATATTGTCAGGTGCAAAGCCCGTAACCAATTGGTCTCCTAATGCCACATTGATTGATCGTAAATTCGCACTATAAGAATACAAACCAATTTCTTGGTTTCCAACTGTTCCTATACCTATTCTAAATTTTAAATTATTAATCGCATCAATCGACTTTAAAAA
>CAKZUM010000187.1 GCA_937921525.1 uncultured Saprospiraceae bacterium | reverse complement strand
ATACGTATATGAATTATAGATTTTTTTGCTAGTTTTCTTCAAAAAATCAGTGCATAGCCTAGCTACGGACTTATTTTTTGGAGGAAACTAGCGGAAAAAGATATTTTCAGATATGTGTTTATTATTTAGAAACAACCCTATAGTATAGGGTGCAAAACAATTTGGGAGGGCAGGGAAAATATCGAGGGGGGGGGATTGGTTTTAAGTTTAGTAGTGTATGTCACACTACTGAACATTGTTTAGAACAGAGAGCAGAGAAGAGAGAGTAGAGACGTATTTCGATTAGAAAACAACGAAATTTCGTCATTTTTTAAACGAAATCTGTCTCTACTCTCTGCTCTCTATTCTCTGCTCTTTAAAATGTCCAGTAGTGTAACTTTTAATTAACGACACTTGACAATCAATTGATTGTCAAGGTATTAACGGCGCACTCCTTATTTGAACTACTAGACATTTAGATGTCAGAAGTCAGAACGCTACGCTGTCAGATTGCCAAATACGCTTACAAGCGTTCTGGTGTCAAAGTCTTACATCTGACCTCTGACTTCTGAATAATGCCCAGTAGTGAACCTAACAAACATTCTTTTGGCCATAACGCATAAACTGATTTTTATAAATAATGGGAAACACTACAGAAGCTTTTACATTTGTTAATACTCTTGAGCAGTTATCAGAAATATGCCAAGAACTCAACAAGCAAGAATGGATTGGGTTTGATACGGAGTTTATTGGTGAAAAACGATACTTTACGCTGCTCTGCCTAATACAGATAGACTCCCCTATCGGTAGTTTCCTAATTGATCCCATCGCTATTAAGGATCTAAACCCGTTTTTTAGTCTTTTGACTAACCCAGATGTATTAAAAATCACACATGCAGGCGAGAATGATTATCGTATTCTGTACAATGGCTATAATATACTCCCCCAAAATGTATTTGATACGCAAGTAGCGGCTGGCTTCGTGGGATACAACTACCCTACTGCCTTCCGAAAGATCGTGGAAAAAGAATTAAGAGTTCGGCTAAAGAAAGGATTTGCCGTAGCGGAGTGGGATCAGCGACCACTAGGAGACAAACATTTACAGTATGCTTTAAATGATGTTATTTATCTAAAAGATCTTCATATAAAACTAACTAAAAAATTAGCTTCTTCTGATCGAGGACATTGGTGTCAAGAGGAGATGAATAAGATGGGAACTGCGGAACATTATTATATCAATCCGAATGCTGAGGCATTGAATAATAATATGATGGCTCATTTAGGTA
This sequence comes from uncultured Saprospiraceae bacterium, assembly GCA_937921525.1. GTDB lineage: Bacteria > Bacteroidota > Bacteroidia > Chitinophagales > Saprospiraceae > JAFMDF01. Next base: position 1,735 of record CAKZUM010000187.1, on the reverse strand, counting down.
TGAAAGAGAAAGTATTTATGCTCCGTTTATTCGCATGGAGAAAGAGTGAGGCTAAGCGAAAAGATTATTCTAAAGAAATGATCTTACCGGGTAAACATATTAATCTGATTGTTAAAAATATACAGCAAGGTGCAGCGGCATTAAGCAATAACAGGCTATTACCAAAATCTTTCTTTAAGCGACATGGTGATTTATTGATGGAGTTATATGCAGCTCCTATTACAGACGAGGAAAAAGAAATCTTATCAGAAATACCTGAACGAGAAGATTCTACTCCTTTTGAAGATATTACTTGTGATATTTTATATGCCTTGGTTAAAAGAAGGTGTATTCGACAAGGCGTATCTCAAAATTTAATATTCCCTAAATCTTCTATTCGGAAGTTCCGAAAAGACCCAGATTGGCTTGGAAAAGAATGGAGAGCAGAGGTATTAGGTCTAGATTTATTGGCTTTATTAAAGAATATGTCTACATTGAAATATGATGTAACGGAAGGGGTGTTTACGATGAAGTAAAAAATTGACATGTTTATATAAAACACAAAAGTAGTTGACAATTTTAGTAGTTGACAATTTTACCACTTAGATACATAGATCACATAGCCACATCATACACTATGTGACCTATGTATCTATGTGGTAAAAAACACCTCTAGCTTTGTCATTTTGATTTTCATAAATCTGTGGTATATTTTCCTTTAAAGGATCACTGTTCGCTGCCGCAACAAATGATCCGCTACCACCAATGCAGCCATCGCTTCTACGATAGGTACGGCACGAGGCAAAACACATGGGTCATGCCGCCCTTTCCCAACTACCTCAGTCCGTTCGCCCTCCATATTAACAGATTCTTGAGCAGATACAATCGTTGCTACTGGTTTAAAAGCTACTCTAAAATTAATATCCATTCCATTAGATATACCTCCTTGAACACCTCCTGAGTGGTTAGTAGTCGTTTTGATTGTTCCGTCTGCTGCCTTATAAAACGAATCATTATGTGCCGAACCTCTCATTGAAACACCATTAAATCCTGATCCGTACTCAAATCCTTTACAAGCATTAATGCTTAACATCGCTTTGCCTAAGTCAGCGTGTAGTTTATCAAAAGCCGGCTCTCCAAGTCCCGTAGGGCAGCCTTTTATAATACTCGTCACTACTCCACCTATCGTATCGCCCGCTTTTCTTACCTCTTGGATTAGACCAATCATTTCTTCGGCAATTGCTAAATCTGGACATCGGACAGGCGTAGCTTCCACTTGACTCATATCCAGATCTTGATATGCTTGCTCGACTTTGATCGTTCCGACTTGACTTACATAAGCATCAACTTGGATACCTTGCGCTTTTAAAAACAATTTTGCTATCGCACCAGCAGCAACCCTAGCTGCTGTTTCTCTAGCAGAAGAACGCCCCCCTCCTCTGTAATCTCTAAGACCGTATTTTTCCTGATAAGTAAAATCAGCATGAGAAGGGCGAAATTTATCCGCAATATGAGAATAGTCTTTAGACTTTTGATCGGTATTCATAATTACCATTCCTATTGGCGTACCAGTCGCTTTCCCTTCAAATACTCCTGACAAGATTTGTACTTGATCTGGTTCTTTTCGCTGTGTCACAATCTTTGACTGACCAGGTCGACGTCTAGCTAGTTCACTTTGAATAAATGCCTCGTCTATGGGTAGGCCTGCAGGGCAGCCATCAATAATGACTCCTAATCCTTTTCCGTGTGACTCTCC
>CAKZUM010000186.1 GCA_937921525.1 uncultured Saprospiraceae bacterium | reverse complement strand
TCCTTTATTTAATGTCACTCGACTTATCCCTAAATACTTTGAAATTATGGCCCTGCCTCCTACCCCATAATCTAAGGCTAGTCGCCCTAAAAACATTCGTCGCGCACTTCCTTTTAAATGCGAAGCAGCAATTTTTAAACTGGGTAGTAAACTTTCAAAATTTTCTCGGGTAATTCTCATCACACAAAGGTCTTACTTTTATAGTTCAAAATCTTGAAAATGTTTAACTATTTATTTTAAATGTCCTTATATGTACGCTTCTTCATTGTATTGGATCGCTTTTTTGCGCAAAGATATTAGAACTGAAGTATAAACGATTCGTCTATTGCTTTCGTATGTAATAAGCAGGAATCGGGGATAAAGTACGTTTACTAAACCTTCAAGGTTTAGTAAACGTTACTCAAAATAAGACAAAATGACGATAAAGCCTTTTAAACTAGAACGGTACTACACTCTCCACGAATTTACGGCAGAGTACTTACTATGTAGTTCTGATTGCGAAGCTATATCGGTTAGAGAATTATTGGACTTAGAAGCAGGTGCAGCAGAAAAATTATTAGACCTTAATCTAGGCTATACAGAAACGAAAGGAGCACCTGAATTACGTCGAGATATTTCCACTATATATCAAGAGATTACTCCAGAAGATTTATTGGTTTGTTCGGGAGCACAAGAGCCTATTTTTTTATTTTCACAGGCGATGCTAAAAGCGGGTGACGAGGTGATTGTACAATCACCCTGCTACCAATCGCTGCAATCTGTTCCAGAGAGTTTAGGATGTAGCGTTAAGGAATGGAAGGTTCGATACAAGGGTGCTACGCCTACTTTTGATATGGATGAATTAGAGCAAATGATTAGTCCTAGTACAAAAATCATTTATTTAAATACACCCCATAATCCTACGGGATTTCATTTTACAGCATCAGAACAATTGGCTATTGTAGCAATGGCTAGAAAAAATAATATCATTATCTTCTGCGACGAAGTATATAGGGAACTAGAACGGGACTTAGCATACAGAATACCCGCAATAGCAGATGTATATGAAAATGGAGTTTCTCTTGGTGTTATGTCTAAGACGTATGGATTACCTGGATTGCGTATCGGTTGGTTGGCTACTAAAAACCAAAGCATACTAGATAAAATAGCCATACTGAAAGAGTATACGACTATCTGTAATGCTGGACCTAGTGAATTTCTGGCAGGAGTAGGTTTAAGAAATAGACAAAAGCTCATTGATAAAAATTTACAAATTGTTGAAAATAACCTACCACTACTAGATACTTTCTTTGATAAATACACTGATCTATTTTCTTGGCATAAACCAATTGCTGGGCCTATTGCCTTTGTGAAAATGAATTTTGAAGAACAGGACGGCTTATTTGCAGAAAGGGTTTTAAAAGAAAAAAAGGTACTTTTATTACCCGGCGATATATACGACTATAACGGATTCTTTAGGATCGGATTTTGTAGGAATAATATGCCAGAGGCATTAGACAAGTTTGAAGAATTTGTTGTGGAACATTTAGTTTAAATGTGAACTGTAATCAATGGTTAAGTGTTTTGTAGTAAGAGTCTATCTAAATAATTCATACCATGATAAGCGAGTTGCTAAAAGATAAGTTTTCAACATCAATTGATTTTGATCCGCTAATGGCGATTAAATCAAAAAAAGAAGAATTGCTTCCTGTAGATTATTTCGATTTCTATAACTCAATATCTAGTGTTTATTCATCTAAAATTGAGGGAGAAAATATAGACTTTGATAGTTTCTTTAAGCACAAATTTTTAAAGGTTGAATATAACCCAGACTATACAAAGAAGTCAGAAGATTTATTTAAGGCTTATCAGTTCATCCAGAAAAATCGCTTTACAGAAGACAATGTATTCAAAGTTCATGAAATTCTGAGTGAGCATTTATTACCTAGCAAACAAAGAGGAGAAATAAGGCAAAATCCTATGTTTGTTTTGAATGAAGCAGATAGAATAGAATATGTAGCTTGTGAACCTCGTTTTGTAGAACGGGAGCTAGTGTTTTTTTTTGAAAAAGTAACTGAACTTCTGAATACGGAAACTACCACAAAGGAAGCCTTTTTTTATGCAGCACAAATTCATTTAGTTTTCGTAAAGATTCATCCATTACAAGATGGAAACGGAAGGACTGCCAGATTATTAGAAAAATGGTTTTTAATTGAAAAATTAGGACAAGATGCAGTTTCAATTGAATTAGAGAAAAACTATTACACAAACAGAAAAGATTATTATAACAATATTAGAAAGATTGGTTTAGAATATGAAAAATTAGATTATTCTAAGAGTCTAGATTTTCTACTAATGACTGTAAATAGTTTGAGAGAACCTACTATTTTTTAACCTTCTTTGAATGTCTGGTTTTTAATACTGACAAGAATATTCAAATAAATGACTAATAAAAGAATCTACCTAGATTATAATGCAACGACTCCTTGTGACCCAAGAGTAATAGATGCGATGCTCCCGTTTTTTTATGAGCACCCAGGAAATGCTGCTAGTAGAAATCATCCTTTCGGTTGGGAGGCAGAAGATGCGGTAACTACCGCCAGAGAGCAAATTGCAGATCTAATTAATGTAGAAACAAAAGAAATCGTTTTTACATCAGGCGCAACAGAGTCAAATAATCTAGCATTGAGAGGTGTTTTTGAAATGTATCGCCGTAAAGGAAAGCATATCATTACGGTATCAACAGAGCATAAAGCAGTTTTAGATACGTGCAAATATTTAGAAAAACATGGTGGCGAGATCACTTATCTAGAGGTAAATAAAGAGGGTCTAATTGACTTAGAAGTTTTAAAAAATGCCATTAGAGAAGACACGATATTGGTAGCCATTATGTGGGCAAATAATGAAACGGGCGTTTTACAACCAATGAAAGAAATTGGTGAAATATGTCAAGAAAAAGGCGTTTTGTTTTTTAGTGATGCCACCCAAGTAGTAGGAAAGATACCCGTAGCCCCGAAAGACTTAGGCATACATCTGATGTCATTTACAGCACATAAAATGTACGGCCCCAAAGGAGTAGGCGCATTATATGTGAGCCGTAAAAGTCCACGTGTAAAAGTAACAGAGCAAATGAGTGGTGGTGGACACGAGGGAGGTATGCGCTCAGGTACCTTAAATGTACCGGGAATAGTAGGCTTCGGACAAGCAATGGCAATTGCAAAAGAAGAAATGGCAGCAGAAACCTTGCGATTGGAAGCATTAAGAAATAAATTGGAGCAAGCTTTATTAGAACAAGTAGAGGCTAGTAGTGTTAATGGAAGTAGGAGTGCTAGAATGTCACATGTCACAAATATGTCCTTTCAATATGTAGATAGCGAAGGTTTGTTAATGACTTTTAACCAAAATATTGCCGTTTCAACAGGTTCTGCCTGTACCTCTGCCTCCCTAGACCCGTCTCATGTATTGACAGGAATGGGAATCGAAGATGACCTAGCAAAATCCTCTATAAGATTTAGTCTAGGCCGTTTCACCACAGAAGAAGAAATAGACACCACGATAAAAGCAGTAATAGCAGGCATAAAACAGCTAAGAGACCTAAGCCCAGTATGGGAACTCCATAAAGATGGACGAATTTAAAAATAATGGATAAGTCCCAAAGTGGGCGACATCCCGTAACCCATGACGAAGTCGTGGAATTAAAGCCCCAAAGGGGTGACATCCAGTAACCCATGACGCAGTCATGGGAAAAAAAATAATACACATGTTATTCGTAGCAGATTCAGCAAAACAAAGAGTAATAGAAATCAAAGAAAAAGAGCAATACGGAGACGATTATTTCGTCCGAGTAGGCGTAACCAGTGGCGGTTGCTCAGGATTGTCCTATAATATGGATTTTGACAATGTATCAAAGCCCGATGATGAGGTATTTGAAGACAACGGAGTAAAAATTGTAACAGACAAAAAGAGCGTCCTCTATTTGTTCAATACAACCCTAGAGTTTTCAGGAGGATTAGAGGGAAATGGCTTTTCTTTTAACAACCCAAATGCGTCCAGAACCTGTGCATGTGGCGAAAGTTTTTCTGTTTAATGATCCGATGAGGAATATCTTGTCTGGCAATACGTCTATCTCACCTAAAATCAGCCATTTCTGAGCGGTTTAGACCTTTAAAATACCGTATAATTATTGTACTTTTGCAGCTATGGAAACTGCTGAAAATAAAACAAATACTCCAAGTGCTAAGGGCAATTATGGAGCAAATAACATTCAGGCATTAGAAGGCTTAGAAGCCGTAAGAATGAGACCTGGAATGTACATCGGTAGCACCGATGCAAAAGGTTTACACCACTTAGTTTGGGAGGTTATTGATAACTCTATTGATGAGCATTTAGCGGGTCATTGTGATACCATAGAAACATTCATCCATGAAGATAATTCCATCACGGTAAAAGATAATGGACGGGGTATTCCTATTGGGATGCACGAAAAGCTGCAAAAGTCTGCTTTAGAGGTGGTAATGACGGTTCTGCATGCAGGTGGTAAGTTTGATAAAGACACTTACAAAGTATCTGGTGGTTTACACGGTGTAGGTGTCTCTTGTGTGAATGCTTTGTCTTCTTATATGAAGGCGCAAGTACATAGAGATGGTAAAATGTACGTACAGGAATACTCTGAAGGAATACCAAAGGCGGATGTAAAGGAAGTAGGAACAGCTGATTTTACTGGTACTTATATTACTTTCCGACCTGACGGGACTATTTTTGAAGATCTGGTCTATAAATATGAGACGCTTTCTACTCGTATGAAGGAGTTGTCTTATCTGAATAAAGGATTAACCCTTCATTTAACGGATGAGCGAGTAAAGGACGAGAATGGCGCATTTAAAACGGAAGTGTACCACTCTGAAGGAGGGTTAGTAGAATATGTAGAACATTTAGATGCAGCTAGGCAGTCAATTATTTCTCGCCCTATTCATGTGGTTGGTAAAAAAGAAGGGGTAGAGGTAGAAGTGGCTATGCAATACAATACTTCTTATTCTGAGAACTTATTCTCTTTTGTGAATAACATTAATACAAGAGAGGGAGGAACGCACGTTAATGGCTTTAAAAGAGCTGTTAACAGAGTTTTTAAGCAATATGGTGAAGAGAATGGCTTATTCAAAAAAGTCAAATTTGCCATTTCAGGGGAAGATTTTAGAGAAGGTCTAACAGCAGTAGTTTCTGTAAAAGTACCAGAACCCCAGTTCAAAGGACAAACGAAAGGGGAGTTAGGCAACTCAGAAGTGACTGCTATTGTCTCTCAGTGTATGGGAGAAGCCGTGAAGCACTTCTTAGAGGAGAACCCTAAAGAGGCTAAAAAGATCATTGATAAGGTGATTTTAGCAGCTACTGCAAGACATGCCGCACGGAAGGCCAGAGAAATGGTGCAGCGTAAAAATGTCTTGACAGGTGGTGGCTTGCCGGGTAAACTATCAGATTGCTCGTCTAAAGATCCTGTCGCTTCAGAAATATTTTTGGTAGAGGGGGATTCTGCGGGAGGAACAGCGAAGCAAGGTCGAGACAGAGAGTTCCAAGCGATACTGCCCTTACGTGGTAAGATATTGAATGTGCAGAAAGCGATGGAGCATAGAATTTATGAAAATGAGGAGATCAAGAATATGTTTACCGCTTTAGGTGTACGAATAGAAGAGAATGAAGAGGGCGAACGTATTTTAAATATGGAAAAACTAAGATACCACAAAGTAGTCATCATGTGTGATGCCGATATTGATGGTAGTCATATCGTAACTTTAATTCTTACTTTCTTTTATAATTACATGTTACCGCTTATTGAAGAAGGGCATGTATTCATTGCTGCGCCACCTTTGTATCAAGTTAAGAGGGGCAAGAAATCAGTATACTGTTGGGATGAAGATGAGCGTCAGGCAGCAGTTGATGGAATGAGTAAAGGACCAGAAGATAACTCCGTTAAGATTCAAAGATATAAGGGACTAGGAGAGATGAATGCAGATCAATTATGGGATACCACTATGGACCCTACGACTCGTATGTTACGGAAGGTTACCATTGAAGATGCTATGGCTGCAGGAACTGTTTTTGAAATGCTAATGGGGGATGAAGTACCACCTAGACGAAAGTTTATTGAAGAGAATGCACACTATGCGAATATAGACGCATAAGAGAGAAGAGAAGTCAGATTGTTACACTGTCAGAGGTCAGATCACTGTGCTGTCAGACCAGCCCGACTGCCATCAGGCGAGCAGGTTTATGATGTTGATCTGTATATACTCATAAAACATAAAAAAGCCATTTAGATTTAATTATCTAAATGGCTTTTTTTTAGCTGAAGTATAGTAAGTAATCAATATAGGCTGCATAAATCTTGTGTTAGCACTCTTGGTGCTAACATAAGTTGGTTGATATATAGAGAGTTATGTTAGCACCAAGAGTGCTAACACAACTATCAATCACTAATTATGTACTAGGACACTTACGAGTGTACTTGTCTATCATTGTAAGTCAAAAGGGTATGATTTAGCTACTTTAATATATCCGTTTTCTATGGAATAAAAATGGGCGACACTTTCTAAAGTGTCGCCCATTTTTTATAGTCAACATCATAAACCCGCCCGCCTGATGGCAGTCGGGCTGGTCTGACTTCTGACAGTGTAACGATCTTATTTCTAAACACTACTCATCAAACGAATACCAGTAGTAGTGCCTATTCTATTAGCACCAGCTTGAAGGATTTGTTTAGCTTCTAATTTTGTTTTGAATCGACCTTCTGCTTTTATTTTTATAGAAGGATCTATGATGCTTCGGATATATTGTATTTGCTCAGGCGTACTAAACATTTGAGAAAAGCCGGTATTAGGAACGATGTAGTTAACACCCACTATTTTACAAATTTCACAGAGTTTTTTTAATTCATCTGCTTCCAATTCACTAGATTCAAACACAAGCTTTATCTTTTTCCCTTTGAGATGCGCCATCATGGTGGTGCTTTCGATGTCATTCTTAACAAAATTCCAATCACCTGCCTTGATCGCAGAAATGTTTACGACAACATCCAACTCATCTACCCCATCCATAATTGCTCGCTTGATCTCTTCGACTTTTGCGCCAGTAGCATTATACCCCAATGGATAGCCAACAACGGTACATATCTTTACAGCAGAATTACTGCCTAAAATATTTCTTGCCTGAAAAATAAAATAGGGAGGAATACATATTGAATAAAACTGATGGGTTAAGGCTTCCTGACACATCACCTCAATATCTTCAGGAGTGCAGTTGGATTTTAAGTAGGTATGCTCAATAGACCCGTTCAAATTTATCGTTTCCAAAGCTGTTCTTACCATCAGTAAAATATGTTTATTTATACCATTTAATATGTGTACGTTATGTAATATAATGAAGTTTTATTTATTAAGATTGTTTCAATGTGTGTTTTGTGCAATAGTGGCAGTATCTGGATATTAATTTTTAGTTTTTGGTATGTTAAAAAAATAGCTTTTTAGTTTTTTTCTAAAAAGTGTTTATAGTTGATTCGATTTTAAGTGATTCTAATTAATGAATAAGTAGCAAAAAAAATAGGAGATAACCTTGCGATTATCTCCTATTTTTAAATTAATATATTACAACTATTTTTCATTTACTGTTAATGCACAGCTTTTGTTTTACCGTGACATTGCTTGAATTTTTTGCCACTTCCACACGGGCAAGGTTCATTTCGACCTACCTTCTTTTCTACCCTTTTAAAGG
>CAKZUM010000185.1 GCA_937921525.1 uncultured Saprospiraceae bacterium | reverse complement strand
GACAAGTTCATCTACGTAGTTGATACTAATTTTACCACAAATTTGTAAATTAAATAGTTTTGTAAAGTTAGCCCAAGCAAAGCTAGGGTTGTATTTTACCACATAGGTACATAGGTCACATAGTGTGACATATGCTATGTGACCTATGTACCTATGTGGTAAAATTGTCAACTACTTTTGTGGTCTAGATAAACTTGTCTACATTCTTAAACAACTTCAAGACTAAATTACAAATTTCTAAAAGAAATTCAAAGACTCAATTTAATATCAACATTATGGAATCTATCCTTTCTAAATATGCCAAATTATTAGTTCACTACTGCGTAGAACTACAGCCTGGCGAAAAATTATATGTCAAAAGTACCACACTAGCGGAACCTTTAGTCAGAGAAGTATATCGTCATGCGTTGCGGGCTGGAGGCATTGTGGAGCTAGATATTGAGTTTAGAGGCAAGAATCGCATCTTCTTAGAAGAAGCAGAAAAACATCAGTTAGAATATATTTCCCCTGTCTATCGGAAGGCAATGGAAGAATTTGATGCCTATATATATATTCGTGCTCCATTCAATTTAAAAGAAAACGCCGATGTACCAAAAGGTAAATCTGGTATCAGAAGCCGTGCATTAAAAGAATTGTCTAACACCTATTTTAAAAGAACAGGCACTAGATCATTAAAAAGAAATCTCTGCCAATACCCTACTCAAGCAGCCGCTCAAAATGCAGGTATGTCTTTGGAAGCCTATGAAAAATTTATTTTTAGTGCTTGTAATCTGTATGCAGCAGATCCTCAGCAAGAATGGCTGAACCGAAGAAAAGATCAGCAAAGGATCGTTGACCTATTAAATAGTCGAAATAAAGTTCAGTATAAAGGCGAAGGTATTGATATTACTTTCTCTACGGAGGGAAGAACTTGGATTAATTCAGATGGTCAAACCAATATGCCTTCTGGTGAAGTCTATACTTGTCCAGTTGAAAATTCTGCCAATGGGGTCGTTCATTTCTCCTTACCTGCCATCTATATGGGAGAGGAAGTAGAAGGTGTCACGCTATGGGTCAAAGATGGATATGTAGAAAAATGGGAAGCTAAACGAGGTCAAGCCTTTATGGATAAAGTACTACAATTGGAAGGTGCCAGAAGATTTGGCGAAGCGGCTATTGGTACTAATTATAATATCAATCGCTTTACTAAAAACATTCTTTTTGATGAAAAAATTGGAGGGACGATTCATATGGCATTAGGACAATCTTACTTCCAAACAGGTGGTAAAAACCAATCCGATATTCATTGGGATATGATCGGGGATATGAAGAATGGTGGGGCGATATATGCAGATGATGAGAAGATTTATGAGAATGGGCAGTTTCTTTTTTAAATAAAGGCAGCTTAGATAGTGGTTCTATCTATGGACGTAGCTGCCTTTAAACACTATGAAAACACTATAATATTTTGTTTTTTAGTAACGATGAAATAATAACTTATAATGTTGTATTTTTTCTACGTCCAAGGCTTTACTGAAAAGGGTGCTTTTAGAATAGGTGTCGGACACTTGCTTATTTGTTAATAGCTATCCATAAGAGATTAATGGATATAATTTTGGATAAAGTAAAGTGTCCAACACCTTTTTTTCAATAAAGCCATTTCTAATTTAGAAAAGAAACTAAAAAGGGAGGCAGCTTACTCACAGCTGCCTCTCGTATAAACTACTAACAAGCTAAATCTGTCCTAATTTCTTAAGAGCCATTTATAAGACTTGTTCACAAATAACAAGTTGGTATATGAAAAAATCTTTTCCCTTCTAAGAAACCTAAAAAATAAGTTTGTACCTAAGGGTATGCACTAATTTTTTAGATTTCTTAGAAGAAAAAATCTAATTTTCATATAATCAATTCTTATTTATGAACAAGTCTATAAGATAACATAAAATCAGTTTTGTAAAATAATACAGCGTTTGAAAAAATAGTGCATCTTCCCAAACGCTGACAACAGAAAAAGTGTTAATCTTAATTATCTATCCCCTACTGTCTGCAAGAAAACATTACTGCAAGAATATATTTTATCTTAAACTTATATCGGCAAGAGGAAAAATAAATGTTACTCAATCGACTGCAATATAAACAGCATTCTATTTTTTTTTTTAATTCTTACCCCTAAGGGTAAGAAAATATTTCAACTTATTCAGTAAGTACGCTTCTATAAATAAATGCAATTTTTATAGAAAAAATAATCTTTCCAAACGCTATAAAAATCGGTATTGAACTACTCCAATAAACTTTGTGTGTCTCTCTCTTCTTATTTATCAATGACCACTAATCTCTCTGAAATACTTTCTCCTTTACCTAAATTAATACGTAAAATATATATACCTGCTGTAGGAATTATATCAGATAAACACACTACTGAACAATTGATACAACTATCAAAATACTCTTTTAAAAAGTAAACTTTTATTAAAAATCGGTAAGTGGAAATAGTATGTTTGTTTTGGTCGCAATATAGATATAGCTATTATTATTTTTCTAGATTGTACCCCTAGGGGGAATAAAATGTTTAATTCGATTAATGCACACCTACAGGAATATATAACTTATTTCAAAATGGTTCTAAGGAATGATGAATTAATAAATTGCGTTTTTATGCGCTGTTATTTTTTCTTTCTACAAGGCGAAAAACGTAGGGATAGCCTAGCTATCACGAGGCTTTTCAACGCAGTAGAAAGGAAAAAGAACAAGCAGAAGAATGCAAGTTTATTATTTCACCATTCCATAGTTTACCGACTGAAATAATTATTAATGTCTTTACTTAAGAAATCACTCTCATTGTTAGTATTGCTCACCTATATAGTAGTGGGGCATACACAAACGAAGTTGAGCCTTCAACAAGCTATAGATTATGCGTTTGAGCATAGTTTATCGGTCAAAGAAGCCCAACTTAATATCGCAGATGCGGATGCTCAAATATTAGAGCGCCGATCTTCTGGTTTGCCACAGATCAGTGGGCAAGTGGATTACAATCGCTATTTGCAAGTTCCTGTTTCTGTTTTACCTGCTGCCTTCGAGGACCTTATTAAATTAAGCAATGGAGGTACGCTTCCTGATGACTTCTCCCCTCAAATTGCTTTTTTACAAAAGAATAATCTTTCCGCTGGTTTGAATCTTCGAACTATGATTTTTGATGGTAGTTTTTTCACGGCATTGAAGGCCGCAAAAATTTATAAAAACTATGCGCAAGAAGAATTAGATGCAACGAAGGAACAAGTTCGAAATCAGGTGATAGATGCTTATCTACCTGCACTCATTATCCAAGAAAATAAAGCGCTATTAGAAAAAAATGTTAAAAACTTACAGGAGTTATATTACGGAACAAAAGAAACCTACGAAGCTGGATTTATTGAGCAGCTAGATGTTGATCGCTTAGAGTTAAGTTTAGCTAATCTTGATACGGAAAGAGACAATTTAATACGGCAAGAAGAGGTTGTGATGAATTATCTGAAATTAGCCATAGGCTTACCTCCTGATAAAGAATTAATTGTTACCGATAATATTGAGCAATTAATGACCCCTGTTTCTGACAATCAATTGACAGCCAAAACAGCTTACTTGAATAGACGAAAGTATAGAGTGGCAGAAGCTGGTTTGCAACTAGCTGAATTAAACACGGAGTATAATAAAAATTTGTATTGGCCTTCTTTATCTTTTATCGCAGGGTATAATCAAACCTTCCAAGGCGATAAGCTGTTTAATGATCCTAATAGCTTTTGGGCGCCTACTTTTGTAGTTGGGCTATCATTAAGAGTTCCTATTTTAGATGGCTTAGGCAAAAGTGCTAAACTTGAGCGACAGGAAATTGCTTACGAAATTGCAAAAAATCAAAGAGATCAATTGGCTCAATTAATTGATACGGAAGTCGTCAATGCTAGAACTCAATATACTGGCGCACTAGAACGATTAGAAAACCAAAAGAAAAATTTAGCCTTAGCAGAAAAAATTCATAAGACTACTCAAATAAAATATAAAGAAGGAGTTGGTACTAGTTTAGAACTCAGTCAATCAGAGCGAGATCTTTTCGCTACACAAAGAAATTATACACAAACGCTGTATGATATTTTAGTAGCTAGAATGAATTTAATAAAAGCACTTGGTGATAATTAGTTTAGTAGAAGAGAGAGCAGAGAATAGAGAATAGAGATGGATTTCGTTTAAAACAGGACGAAATCTCATTGTTATTTAAACGAAATCTGTCTCTGCTCTCACTTTTCTACTCTCCCAAGATCGTCGAGGTTTGTAACCTCGATGCTATACGATAATCATACTGCATCGAGGTTACAAACCTCGACGATCACGAGAATGGAGATGAATTTTGTTTAAGACAACTACATCTCATTGATAGTAAATGAACAGTATTACAAATTAAAAAGAAAATGAGATATATAATTCCTATCCTTATCCTTTTATTATTAGGAGCCTGTCAATCAGATACGGCCACAGAAGTGGATGTTATTCCTACTGATTTAGCGGGTAAGCGTGCTTACCTAAAAGAAAAGAAAGCGGAATTTAGAGAACTAACAAGAACGATAGATAAGTTAGAAACAGAAATAAATGAATTAGCTCCACCATCTGAAAAAGCTAAAAAATTAGTTACTACTACTAATATAGAATTGAAGGATTTCAAACGTTTTGTCGAAGTACAAGGCGTGGTAGAATCGGATGATATTGTCAGTGTGACAAGTGAAGTCGGTGGTCGAATTATTGTGTATAAGATTAAAGAAGGGCAGTACGTAAAAAAAGGACAGCTTCTAGCAAAAGTAGATTTAGAACAAATTGACAAGCAGGAGGCTGAATTGAGTAAAAGTTTAGAATTAGCTACTGAATTATACGAGCGACAATCTAGATTGTGGAAGCAAAATATTGGCTCTGAAGTTCAATATTTACAAGCTAAAAATAATAAGGAGCGAATCGAAAAAACAATGGAAACGATGCGTTTTCAAAAAAGGAAAGCCAACGTCTACGCACCCATTTCTGGTGTAGTAGATAAGGAGTTTTTGAAGTTAGGTGATCTAGCTGCCCCCGGTATGCCGATTGTTCAGATTATTAATACGAATAAGGTAAAGGTGGTTGCTAATGTCCCTGAAAGTTATTTAGGCAAGGTCAAAAAAGGAGAAAAAGTAACGGTCAAATTTCCTGCATTAGATCAAACAACTACTGCTCGTGTCAGCCAATTAGGACGGACTATTAATCCTTCGAACCGTACATTTGAAGTCGAGGTAGAACTCTCTAATAAAGGTGGGGTCTTAAAACCAAATTTACTATCCCTTATGCTTATCAATGATTTTTCTGCTACCAATAGTGTCGTCATTCCTATTGATTTAGTTCAACAGGAAGTGAGTGGCAAACAATATGTCTATATAGTAGAAGATGGACAAGAAGGGCCAATAGCTAAAAAAATATATATTGAAATTGGTGAAAACTATGAAGGGGAGGTAGTTATTACGAATGGTCTGACTGGTACAGAAACCTTAATCACAAAAGGGTCCAGAAATTTATCTGATGGAGAGTTTATTCAAATCGCTTCTAAGGCTCAAACTCAGACGCCGAATGCTAATACAAAACTTACAAATCGTTAAATAGATATTGGAAATCTATTAGTCAGGGAAAACGTTTACTAAACTTTGAAAGTTTAGTAAACGTACCTCCACTACTCCACCAACCACTCCACTTTGTCCGCTATCGCTTTCCTTTTCCCAGGCAAATCAGGCAGCTCATGATACCCCATATAAAAGAACCCTAAACAACGCTCCCCTTCTGACAAATTCAAAAAATCACCTATATCCTTTATGTATGCAGGCGAACTCCAATACGCGCCAATTCCATAGCTCGTAGTCGTCAGCCACATGTTTTGTACCGCACAAGAAACCGCCGCAATTTCTTCCCACTCTGGTACAGATTCCGTAGCATCCCGCTGCATACAAATCGCAATAATAGCTGCTGCTTGTAATGGCTTAGTTTGTAGTTTTTTGAATTTTTTATCCGAGAATTTCTCCTCTGGCACATTGGTCAAATACCAGTCTACTTGCCAATCTCTTAGCCGTTCTAAAGCCCCTCTTGTCAGTACTTTAAATCGCCAAGGTTCTGTCATTCTATGGGTAGGTGCCCAATTAGCGTTTTCAAGAATTTCTTCGATGATCTCTCTTTCTATAGGTTTATCTATATATGTCTTCGGAAAAATAGATCGCCTTTTTCTTATTAAATCTGATATATCTGATGGTGTCATTTAGACTTTTTTTAGTACTACTTATTTTACCAGATAGGTAAGTTAGAATTTTAAACCACATAGGTACATAGGTCACCTAGCAGGGTGTAACTATGTGACCTATGTACCTATGTGGTAAAAATAAAAATCTTGTGTGGTTATTCAGGAAATAGTGAAGCATCTAATCCCGGAATCACTTTCAAAGCATTCTTATAATACAGCTTCCTTAAAATATTATCTGGTAATTCAAGGCCATACATTTTCCAAAAAGCATGGTACTTTTTGTAGTATGGAAAATACTCATCACCTGATTCTAGCACTCTAAAATAAGTTGGATATTCTTCTGGTTTAAAAGAATCTTTTCCGAACAATATTCGATCTTGATATTTTTCAAAAAACCAATTTGCCATTTTAGGTTGCCGACCTAGTTCTGCTATAACGGCCCCTATTTCCACATATACATTAGGCATTTCTTCTAGGTAGCCTGATAGTCTTTTCAAATCATTTGGATACCAGCCCATGTGTGCGGCAATGAAAGTCGTGTTTGGATGCTTTTTAAAAATATTATGTTGCTCTGCTATGATTTGTTCAAAGGTAAAATTCGCAGGATCTCGTTTTCTTCCTGGTCGCAATTTTAATTCCAACCAACGTTCATTATTTTCATCCAATGGCTTCCAAAAAGAAGCAGGGTCGGCAGAGTGAATTAATACAGGAATACCTAACTCTCCACACTTTGCCCAGATCGGATCAATACGAGGATCATCAATTCGGATTCTATTTTCCATAGAATCTAAATTAGACATCCCTTGGCTTTTATATATTTTCAAGCCTCTTGCTCCATTATTATAATCATACTCTATTTGTTTCACCGTACTCTCTGTCCAATCTGGATCGTCAATACTTCTTAACTCTATGTTGGTAAATACAACAAATCGATTCGCATAGGGAGAGGCATTTACAATATCCATCATGGCCTTCAATCGCTTCCCTCCTCGGCCACTTAGATTGACCACTATTTGCATATTCATGGTATCCATTTGCCCCATTATCTTATGCAAGTAATTAGTGTCATTCATTCGCCAGTGGTGGCTATGCACGTCTATAAAAGGAAATTTGGCACTAGAAACAGGATTTTCAGGAACCACTAAGGTAGAAGGTGGATCATAAATTTCAAAATCCATCTTCAAGGTGCTATCAATGGCTGGGCGTTGTCGTTGCCCATAGGTCAATAGCGTACTACCGAAGAAAAGAATATAGAGTAGTAGGTGATTTTTTTTCATGTATATTGGATTAATTAAGCCTTACGATCGGACGACGTTAGTCATCCGACCGTAAGGCGTGCTAAATTCACAAACACGAAATTACAGAAAAATTATATATCTATTGAAATTGTTCTCAAACAAAAAAAATCCCGAACCTTAGTATCAACTAAAATTCGGGATTTTTTTCTCGTAAAATCTGCTATCGCAGTATTTTATCCATACTGCTTATCATAAAATTTCTGATAAGCACCAGAAGTTACATTATCTAACCATTCTTCATTTTTTAAATACCACTCAGCCGTCATCTTTAGCCCTTCCTCAGGATTAACCGTTGGTTCCCAACCTAATTCATCTTTGATCTTAGTCGCATCAATCGCATATCGTCGATCATGCCCTGGTCGATCTTTGACGAAAGTAATGGTCTTTCTTGCCTCACCTACGGTACGGCCTAAAAGCTCATCTACGGTATCACATAGCGTATGAACTAAATCTAAGTTCTTGCGCTCATTGTTACCACCGATATTATAAGTTTCCCCATCTCTACCTTTGTGATAGACCAAATCAATTGCCGCTGCATGATCGCCTACCCACAACCAATCACGAGTGTACTTTCCATCACCATATATAGGTAATGGTTTCCCATGCTTGATATTATTGATAACCAATGGAATTAGTTTTTCTGGAAACTGATACGAGCCATAATTATTTGAGCAATTGGATAAAACAACTGGCATATGATACGTATGGTTGTATGCTCTTACCAAATGATCTGAACTAGCTTTAGAAGCTGAGTAAGGAGACCTTGGATCGTATGGCGTTTCTTCTGTAAATAATCCTGTTTCCCCCAAAGTACCATATACTTCGTCCGTAGAAACATGATAAAAACGCTTCCCTTCCATATCCTTCCAATTCGCTCTAGCAGCATTCAACAAATTGACCGTTCCAACGATATTCGTCATAATAAAACTCATCGGATCAGAGATAGATCGGTCTACATGAGATTCTGCCGCTAAGTGTATAACTCCATCAAACTGATAATCTCTAAACAAATCTTGCATACTCGCACTATCTGTTATATCAGCCTTTAAAAAGGTATAATTAGGTGCATTCTCTACATCTCTTAGATTTCCTAAATTTCCTGCATAGGTCAGATTGTCTAAATTAAAAATCTGATAATCTGGATACTTATTAACAAATAATCGAACTACATGAGAGCCAATAAATCCTGCTCCACCTGTGATGAGTATTTTCATAACTAAATTTAATATTAATGTTGAATTAGTAACGATGAAATAATAAATCGGTCAATTTGGACGAGTTTATTTTGTTTCCAGTTTTTCTTAAAAAATCCTTGCATAGCAGAGCTACGGAAGTATTTTTTAAGGAAAAATGGAGGCAAAAGAGACCGTCCAGATGACGGAGTTATTGTTTTATCGTTACTAAGTTGCCGAAGAAAGGCACAAAGATACGTAACGGAGAAAGAATAAGTTATTTATCTTCGTCAGTAAGGTTCAAGGTTCTTAAGTTTGCAACTAAAACAATTGACATGGGTTGTAGTTGAAAACTTCTTTTAAATAATAATTGTTCAACATTGGCTATCGCCAATATAAAAAATGAACGCAGAGACGCAGAGGTGCAGAGATTTTTTCGTAGAAAAAAATTCAAAACGCTGCATCTCCGTGTCTTTGCGTTCAAAAACTGACATTGACGATAGCCGATGCTAAATAGTTGCACATCTTCTTTATTTTTAATATGCAGCAAAAAATACTAGTAACAGGCGGGACAGGTTTTGTAGGCTCCTACTTATTGCGTTATTTAGTACAAAAAGGGTGTAAACATATCACGGCCATAAAAAGAAGCACGAGTTCTATGGCATTAGTCGAGACGGTGAAAGATAAGATTACATGGGTAGAGGGAGATATATTGGATATTGTTTTTTTAGAGGAAATAATGGTGGGAGTCGAGCAGATCTATCATTGTGCGGCACTAGTATCTTTTGATCCAAAAGCAGCAGCAGCAATGAGACAAGTCAATATAGAAGGAACGGCTAATATGGTGAATATGGCCTTATTACATAACGTGCAGAAATTAGTACA
>CAKZUM010000184.1 GCA_937921525.1 uncultured Saprospiraceae bacterium | reverse complement strand
TTATGAAATAAAAAAACGCTCAGATGGTCGTTTCCAAATAGATTTAATTCCTAGCGTTACGTATACAGGTGTAGACAATTATGTGACAGATATGCGCATTGTGGCAAAATTTCATAAAGGTACTTTTACGGTTAGTAATATCGTGGATCTTGTTCATGCTTTTCCACAATGGGATATTACAGTCTTCCCAACGCCTACAGAAAATCCTGATTATGATTATGTGGCATTTTCTTTAAGGAATGCCTCTGTGGATTATACCTTTACTTCGGGTATTCCTATTCCATTATTCATTTTTGAAAATAGTGGAGAATGTTCTAGTGCGACAGTCACTTTGCTGGATGAAAGTGATCCTTTTTACAATAGTAGTGCTACCCATCAACATGAGTTAATAGTAGCTGGATTTAAAAGTCCTGATATTCCTATTTGTGTAACAGGATCTGGCGCACAAGATTGTTCTACTAATTGTTACTTTGCTTGTAATGATGAAGTTCAAATATCATTAGGTATCAATTGTTCGGCAGAAATTTTACCAGACCTTATAGCCAAGTCGATTGATGCAACTTGTCCTGGTGGAACAAAAACAGTAGAGGTACGAGCATTAGATAACACACTCTTGCCGACAAGTCCCATGATGAATGAATCCCACATTAATCAAACTTTCAATGTAAAAGTGATAGATGATTTTACAGGAAATTCTTGTTGGGGTAGAATTGTTGTAGAGGACAAAACAGGGCCGATCTTAAATTGTGCTACCAACGCTAATAATACAGATATAACAGTAGATTGTAGTGAGAATTTAGACCCAAATAATGTACTACTTGGTTACCCTCAAGTAACAAATAATTGTGTAGGAGAAATACCAAATTTGACTTATGAAGATGCTATTAGTACTAGCTTATGTACGGGGCCTTATACAGCCGTGGTAACTAGAACTTGGACAGCCACTGGTAATAATACTTATGGAAGTGCAGGTACTTGTACACAACAAATATACATCCGAAGATTACCAATGGATGATATTGTATTCCCTGTAGATAGAGACGGAATTGATGCGCCTGAATTAGCTTGTGTAGGATCAGCAATAGATCCATCTATCACAGGTGCCCCTACCTTATACGGCAAACCCATATTCCCTAGCTTTGATGGCTTATGTGAGATTAATGTAGGATATAGTGATCAAATAGATCCAACGTGTGGTGGCAGTAAACAAATACATCGAATTTGGACAGCGGTAAACGATTGTACAAATGAATTTAAAACGTACATTCAAACAATTAAATTAGTCGATGAACAAGCTCCTATAATTACCTGTATTAGCGATACGCTTCGATTCTCAACGAACCAACATGACTGTGCTGCAACTGTCAATTTACCAACAATAGTTGCTACTGATGTATGTTCCGCTGTAAGCGTGCAGATGGTAACACCAAATGGTCTTGTCAATAGCAATGGTGGCATTATTAACGGACTACAACAAGGCTTGCATAAAATCGAATATATCGCTACAGATGCTTGTGGTAATAAAGCGGCTTGCATCGTACATGTGGAAGTAAGTGATGTGGACGGACCAACAGCCGTATGCAATAACAGTCAAGTAGCCATAGGCCCAAGTGGCTGGGTAGATGTCAATGCCAATACCTTTGACGATGGTAGTTATGATGATTGTTGTGATGCCGTAACCTTTCAAGTAAAAAGAGTAGACCAAACAACTACTGATTTTGCAAATATTGTTTCTTTCTCCTGCGAAGATTTAGGAAAAAATATAGATATTATTTTACAAGTAATAGATTGCTTTGGTAATACCAGTCAATGTACAGCAAGTATTTTAGTTATCAATGATAACAGCACGAATATACAATGTCCGGCTAACTTGACAATTGCTTGTCAGACGGATTATGCAGACTTAAATATATTTGGTGCCCCTGCCCTAATAGATAATTGTGGACAGCCAAATTTTCAAGTACAAAATAATTTTGATATAGATTCTTGTGGTGCAGGAATCATTACAAGAACTTTTTCAATAATAGATGGTGGTGTTACTACTGGTACCTGTACCCAAGAAATTACGATAGAAAACGAGTCTACTTTTGATGAAGGCAGTATCGTCTGGCCACATGATTATTTATCCTTAGCCTGCGGTAGCGAGTCTTTGCTGCCAAGTGATCTCCCTTATGGTTTTAACCAACCTACCTATGAAGCAACTAGCACTTGTAATAATATATTTGTCAAATATACCGACAGTAATTTTGATGACGAGGTATCAGCCATTGGATGCTATGAAATCCACCGCTTATGGGAAGTGATTGATTGGTGTAATTACAATGTAGATCAGCCAAATGCAGGTGGAAGATTTGTGTACACGCAAATAATTAGCATCGTAAATAATGTAGCACCAACGATTAGTTGTCCTGCTGATGAAACGATCAATTTAGGAGATAATGAATGTACCACTTTTGTCAACATCATTGGATCAGCATCTGATGATTGTACGCCCGGAAATTTATTACGATATACCTACACCATAGATTTACAAAACGATGGAACAGAAGATTTATCTGGAACCACAGGTATTGCTAGTGGTAACTATGGCACTGGCACGCACAAAGTAAGCTTCACCGTAGCTGATGATTGTGGTAATCAAGATGCCTGTTCCTACTTAATTACTATTGTCGATAATACCTTGCCAGTTGCAAGATGCTTTTTCCCTGACTTGGTCATTATACCTAAAAGTGGAGATTTTGCAGCAGTACCTGCCCCTGAAATTATAGGACAGTCCTCTAGTGATAATTGTACGGCTTATGAAAACTTAACACTAAAAGTAAGTCCTACTTTCTTTACGTGTGATGAAATAGGAAGTAATCCAATTACTTTAACGGTAACAGATGAATCAGGAAATGTCTCTTCTTGTAGTGGTCGAATCAATGTAAGAGACCCGAACAATCTATGCCCTAAAAATAAGTCCGCTATTAACATTAGCGGGAATGTTACGAATGAAGATGGAGTGGTACTGGAACAAGTCTTAGTATCTATTAATGATAAAGGTGGACAAAGTTCCATGGCAAGCTCTATGACTGATGAATATGGCGTGTTTCAATTAGATTCTATCCCAACAGGGAAAGATTATACCATTTTTCCTGAAAGGAATTACGATCATATGAATGGTATTTCTACTTATGATTTAGTCGTATTAAATCGACATATATTAGGCTTACAATTTATTAATTCGCCTTACAAATTAATAGCTGCAGATGTCAATAGATCTGGAACAATCACCGCTTATGATATTGTGATTCTGAGAAAGTTAATTCTGAGATTAATTGATGATTTTCCTAATAATACCTCTTGGCGTTTTATCAAAAGAGATTTCACTTTTGATAATCCTACGAATCCTTTACAAGAGTATTTCCCAGAAGTATATACCATAGAAAAGGCCCCTGGGAAGGACATGAATATTGGTGGTTTCATCGCAGTAAAGGTTGGCGATTTAAATACTAGTGCATCCACTACCAACAATTTAAGTCAAGGGGAAAGCAGACAGGCATCCAAGCATTGGAATATAAACGTAGCCGCTACCAAAGCAACTGCTGGAACTATTGTAGAGATACCTGTCACAGCTAATAATATGGAGCAAATATTAGGGTATCAATTTGCACTACAAATAGATCAAAATGCACTAGAGGTTCTAGAGATAATACCAGGTGATCTGCCTAATATGACGAGTAGCAATTTTGCATGGGTAGCCAACAAAGGGCTATTATCCACTAGTTGGAATCAACCTACTGCCGAAGAAATAGACAACGCAACACTGTTCACGATCAAAGCAAAAATGCTGACTACTAGCAATATTGCAACAGCTATTGAATTGCAGGAAGACCATCTATTTTCTGAGGTATATATGGAGCGTACCAATTATGAAACACCTAGTGTACTAAAAGTACAGTTAAATAAATCTACTAACACATTCCAATTATTTCAAAATACACCAAATCCATTTACACACAGTACGACTATTGGATTTGAATTACATAAAGCACAGCATACGACCCTTCGTATCATTAACATGAACGGACAAGTAGTTCAAACCTATCAAGCAGCATACCCTGCGGGATACCATGAGGTTAGTATTCAACATCAGGACTTGCCTGCAAAAGGGATGTACTATTATCAATTAGAAACAGTACACGCAACAGAAACTAAAAAAATGCTCGTCATTAAATAACTCCTTTTGGAATTAAAAAAATGACGCACTTTAAGATTTATACTTAGGCTAATAATTTCGGTTTTTGGGTTAACGCCTCTTGCTCCTTTTGGGAGTGAGGGGCCTTTTTTATGTAGGATACTTTTTAGAGTATTTCTAATTTTTTTAAACGAATGTTACTTCGCTTCTGTTATATAGTCACAAAACAATTGCTTAGTATTAGAAAGTATAACTATGACATCATCAAATCGAAATCACTCTTTATTCAACATAGGACCGACCATTAAAGCAGGTGCTTTAATAGCCCTCTTTGCTGGTTTATATTATTATATGACAGGGTCTTCTGAGTACATAGATACTCCATCAACTTATCAAGAAGACTATCGGGAAGGACAAGAGGATCATGTTTCTTCAACAGGAAATAAAAATAATTACCTACCAACTTCGACTACCAATCAAATTATTCAACATCAATATTATACGATGTCTTATTCTGAAGAACACGAACAACCAGAATGGGTCGCGTATGAACTAAAGAGAGAGCAATTTCAGAGGAAAGGAGTGGGTAGATCTGATAATTTCAGACCAGACCCAAAAGTAAAAACTAAATCGGCATACCCTTCTGATTACAAACGATCTGGGTATGATCGGGGACACTTAGTACCTGCAGGAGATATGAATTTTGATGAGCGGGCCATGTCCGAAACATTTTACATGAGTAATATGAGCCCTCAGATTAGAAACTTCAATGGAGGGATTTGGAGAGAATTAGAAGAAAATACTAGAGATTGGGCCAAAAAATATAAACATTTATATGTTGTAAGTGGTCCAGTATTAACAGTAAGCACTATAGATGAAATAGGCAGAAATCAGGTAAGTGTTCCAAGAACCTATTACAAGGTATTATTGGACTTCACAAAGCCAGAGACAAAAGCTATAGGCTTCATCTTGGATAATAAGGTAAGCGATCAACATTTATCAAATTTTGCTGTTAGCATAGATGAGGTCGAAACGCTAACAGGTATTGACTTTTTTCACGAACTCCTTTCTCCAGAAGAAGAAGAGGTTCTTGAAAGTCAAGTCGATATAGGGCGATGGAAATTTAGTGAAAAGCGTTTTCGACAAAGAGTTAAGAGTTGGAATAAAAGATAAATGTCCACATGTAGAAGTTGAAAGCCTATTTCATAAATTAGACTTGTTCGTAAATAACAAGTCTATTATAAACAGCAAAACTAAATGAATTCATTTTTTATCAAACAAAACAATGTTTTAAAGAAAATTCCTTTTGATGAGGTACTCTGGATCAAGGCTGAAGGAAATTATAGTATGGTCTATGTAGGCAGTAAACAATTTGTCTTAAAAATATCATTGAAAAAGGTAGTAGAGCAGTTGCCCAAGATATTTTTCCAACAAATTCATCGTGCTTACATTGTTGCAATTGATAAAGTAGATGAAATCGATGTTTCAAATAATGAAGTAACTGTTGGTGGGGACAAATTACCTATTGGCAGAAGCTATAGAGATGGATTACTTTCTACTATTAATATTGTGAAATAACTTCTGCTTCTAAAACTAAGTTTTTTTAAAAATTTCGACAAGTTTATCCAGACAGTTGATGGTAGTTTTACCACAAATTTAAGAATGAGGTAGCTTGATAAAACAAAGCTAGGGTTGTATTTTACCACATAGGTACATAGGTCACATAGCATACGTCACACTATGTGACCTATGTATCTATGTGGTGAAATGGTCAACTACTTTTGTGGTTTAGATAAACTTGTCTTTTAATTATCAATTCAGTACTTAAACAAAAGTAATGCTCTAATTTAGAATAAGCAATAGAGTTTATTCTAAATGGAAAAATAGGATAAATCCCTTTTCACTGACTCATCTAGATATTGAAGTTGTTTAAGAATGTGAAGTATACTTCCGAACCGCTTGCGGATGGGAGGCTAACAATCAATGACTTGCAAATAAAATCCAATTATACATTTTTAAACAACTTCATTGTGAAGTCTAGAATATTTAGATAAATTTTAGGCGCAAATTATTAAGATTATATCTGATGGAAAAAGTAGAGGAAAAGTAGTAGGAAAGGTTAAAAAATAAAAAACCCTGTCAAGGATTAATTGACAGGGACAAAACAAAAAACAAACACTATGAACAAACACTAATTTTTAACAAGTTGATGAGTTTTTGTATTTCTTTTAGAAGAAAAAAAACACCCCCGAATAAATCGGGGGACAAGATAAAAACAAAAACTATGAACAAACACTCACCCTATATTCAAAAATAATTAAGTGACAATTGATGATTTTTATAGCCGTTCAAAATTTGAGTAACATGATACACAACTCAAATATCAGAAAAATTTTTTATTTATTTAAAAAATAAATATATTTATTCAGATATGAACCTATAAAAATAAAAAGAACTTCTCTCAGCCAATATATTTGATGCAATCATTATATGAACTGTACGTGTTATCCAAAAGAAGGATAGAAGGGAGTTTTTAATACTGTGATATTCTACAATAATCAAAAACCGAACCAAACCTTTTTTTTTGAAAAAAAATATAAAAAAGGTAAGCTTTTAAAAGGATGAAAAACAGATTTGTTTGTTTGGTTTTTTAGAGTTAATGAAAGGTTGTTTTACTGTATTGGTGAATAAAATGACAAACTTTAAGCATCGACCCAAAGATTTTCAATTAATTATGTATTACAATTTTGACTTTTCGATTACCCTAGCAATTTTATTTGAATAGACTGAGTCCTAGCCACATACATCCCAAACAAATTAGTAAACTTGCTCCGATATTTAGAAAGGCGTAACCTACATTTCCTGTTTCCAATAGGTGAAAGGTTTCATAAGTGAAGGTAGAAAATGTGCTAAAACCACCACAGAAGCCCGTTATCCATAATAATTTCATTGGACTTTCCATGGTATGCTTTAGACTCCAACCAATTAAAGCACCAAGAAGAATACAGCTGATGATATTAGCTATAAGTGTCGCCAAGGGAAATACCATATTATAAGGCTGAATCATTTTAGCAATACTATACCTACAAAGACTACCTAGGCCACCTCCTAGAAACACCATTAAGATTGATTGCATAGATTAAATGTATTTTTGATAGAACTTGACTTGTTATTTACCAACAACTTCTATTTAAACGATATAGAACTATATGAAAGAAAAAGACTGGAAACTTGTAAAGAAAGAACCTGGAATTGATTTAAATATTCTAAATATCGACTATCATCATTATCAGAATCCAAGAAATAGTAAAGTTGTAAAAACAATTGCTATACATGGAAATGATGCCGTAAATGTTCTTGCTTTGACCAAAGATAAAAAAGTTCTTTTGGTTCGACAATTTCGTTTTGGAATAGGTGACTATACTATTGAATTACCGGGAGGAATGGTAGATGAAGGAGAGTCTTATCTATCCGCAGCACAAAGGGAACTTAGAGAAGAAACTGGCTTTGCTGGTATTAATTGGCAGAAACTAGGAACGATCTATTCCAATCCAGTATTTATGAATAGTAAGGTTACTCATTTTATGGTGGAGTCAGCTAATGCCCAATTTCCACTAGAATTAGATGATGCAGAAGATGTAGAAATTTTTACCCTTTCTGTAAAAGAAGTGTACGAATGGATTGATGCGGAGAGAATCCAACACCCACATACTATATCTGCTTTTTATTTCGCTAGAAAAATACTGGACAGCTATTAGGAACGGTGAAAAAATAGATTTACACCGTTCCTTAGGTCTTAGGACTCAGCGATTTTAAACAACTTCTTTTTAATAAAAAAAGGCTTGATGAACTATTCATCAAGCCTTTTTTATTAAAGTGGAAGCAAGACCAATTTTACCCCCCAACAAACTGGTCTGCTCCACAATAAAGTCATTGCTGACTTTCTCTTACCGGTTTGAAGAAAATGTTAGAGGGAAATAATTTTTTACCACTAAAACCTTACATCGCAATTAAAATAAAAAATTATTAGAAGGTATTGATTTATAGTGAGCATTGAGACCAGTTCTACCCCCCAAGAAACTGGTCTCGCTCACTTCTCGAGATCATTGCTGACCGCGATAGTCTTAATATATCATGTAGACATGACCATTGCTTAATAGGTATGTCAGATAAAAATCTTATAGAATCGGTTAATCTTTAGAAAGGGGAGAATACTTTAAAGTATAGAGATTATTTAAGAATGTAAGAATTCCTAAAAAACTTAATGACTTTAAAAAAATATATTGAGAGAAGTATAATAAGTCTTGGTTGGACTTACTTTAATATTCAATCTTATCAATATGATAAATTACTTTCCGCTTATGCCATCACACAACAATACCTAGCGTAATTTACAACTACAATATTACACGAATTCAGATTTACTCGTTCTTAAAATTTGTAGTTTTAGTGACAAGTATAACTGCCTAAAAGAGTAGGTTCGTTTGTTTGTTTATGCCAATTTTGACAGGTTTACCCTGTTTCATTTTTTGAATGTAGTCATTTTGTCAGAAAAAGTGGCATGGCACATCATTTGACTACCTTACTCTAGATACTTTAAACTTGATAATAAACAATTTATACAATGCAAAAAGGTAATATATCAGTACAGGCGGAGAATATTTTTCCCATCATCAAACAATTTCTTTATTCAGATCAGGAAATCTTTTTAAGAGAGTTGGTTTCTAATGCTGTTGATGCGACTACTAAATTAAAAACCTTGGCTACTAGTGGCAAAGTAAAGGGGGATATTGGCGATATTACAATTGAAGTAATTGTAAATAAAGAGGCTAAAACATTGACGATCAAAGATAAAGGGATCGGAATGAGTGAGGAAGAAGTTATGAAATATTTGAACCAAGTAGCCTTTTCTAGTGCCCAAGATTTTTTAGAAAAATACAAGAACGAGAGTAGTATTATTGGACATTTCGGTTTAGGATTTTATTCTGCTTTCATGGTAGCAGACAAAGTAGATGTTGTCACAAAATCTTATGTGGAAGGAACAGAAGCTGTGACATGGTCTTGTACTGGAGATCCTGAATATACATTAGATAAAAATGATAAGACGGAGCGAGGAACGGAAGTGATTCTTCATATCAGCGAAGATAGCCTTGAATACTTGGAAGATTCCAAAATAGAAGGACTACTTACCAAATATTGCAAGTTCTTACCAGTACCTATTAAGTTTGGTACAAAGCAAGATTATAGCAAGAATGTAGAACCTAAAGAAGGCGAAGAGGCAACAGAACAAGAGGAAGTATTTGTGGATAATATCATCAATAGTGTTGCCCCTCTTTGGAAAAAACTTCCTGCGGATTTGACAGATGAAGATTATAAGTCTTTTTATAATGAGCTATATCCTTTTAGTGCACCACCGCTTTTTTGGATCCACTTAAATATAGATTATCCATTTAATCTTACTGGCGTATTATACTTTCCTAAAGTGAGTAATACTTTAGAAGTTCAGAAAAACAAAATTCAACTATACAGTAATCAGGTTTATGTTACAGATGATGTAAAAGAAATTGTTCCTGAGTTTTTAACCTTATTACATGGGGTAATTGATTCGCCAGATATTCCATTAAACGTTTCTAGAAGTTATTTGCAAAGTGATAGAAATGTGAAAAAAATCACAGGTTATATCACGAAGAAAGTAGCAGATAAGCTAGGTGAATTGTTCAAGGAAGATCGAAAGAGCTATGAAGAGAAGTGGGATGATATTGGTATCTTCGTCAAATATGGTCTAATCTCTGATGAAAAATTCTATGAAAGAGCTTTACCTATCACATTAATGAAAAATGTGGATGGCGAGTACTTTACTATAGAAGATTATAAAACTAAGATAAAGGACAATCAAACAGATAAGCATAACAAGGTAGTTTGCTTATACACGAATGCCCCTGATGAACATGATAGTTTTATCCAGTCGGCTAAAAATCGAGGTTATGATGTGCTTGACCTAGGTACAGTCTTGGATAATCACTTCATGCAAAGTCTAGAGAGTAAAGGCCAGGAGTTAACATTCATCAGAGTTGATTCTGATACGGTAGATAATTTAGTACAAAAGGATGAAGTAACTGCATCTGTGTTGAGTGAAAAAGAAGAGGAGAGTGTTAAAACGGTTTTCAAAACAGTTGTTGGAGAAAAGGGTGGCAATGTAGAGACGAAAGCTTTATCACCTGATGACCAACCTATCATTATCACAAAGCCGGAATTCATGCGTAGAATGAAGGAAATGCAGGCGATGCAAGGTATGGGGGGAATGGCTAATTTCCCAGATACCTATAATGTTGTTGTGAATACGAACCATCCATTGGTCGCTGATAAGATCTTAAATGGAAAAGAAGAAGAGCAGCAAGATTTAGCAAAATATTTATACGATTTGGCTTTATTAAATCAAAATATGCTAAAAGGAGCAGATTTGACGAGCTTTATTAATAAAAGTTTGACTTTTATCAAGTAAGCTAATCATATCTAGCAGGCTTGGCGGCTTTGCCGCCAAGCCCACTATTTTGGCGGATCGCAAAGCGAGCCGCCTTATTTATTTTTTGCAAAGTCTAAATCTTATTATTATCTTAAAATCTACAATTTTAGGTGTGAAATAGATACTAAGGCTAGACTAAGTATCGTTTTTGGAGAGAATTAAAATAATACGTTCTTTGATAAATTTAGTGTTCAAATAAAAAGAAAAACTAAAAGCGACCAACGGAAGTATTGGTTTTTATTTTTGTTTGATCGTTTTCACTGGATTTATCAAAGAACCAAATAATAATTATGAAAACGTTATTCGTTTTAGGTCTTAGTATGATGGCTTTTTCGCTTCCAAATCTGGACTTAATTACTAAAGGTTTGGAGGGAGGAGATGCTAGTGCTATCGCTGCGTTTTTTGAAGAGCAGGTAGAAATATCCATCTTAGAAGAAGAAGGCGTATTTGAAAAAGCTGTAGCCCGACAAAAATTAGCGTCCTTTTTCAAAAAGCATGAAGTACTATCTTTTGAGCAAGTTCATAAAGGAACTTCTAAAGGAAAAAATGCTGAATACTGTATCGGTAATTTGGTAACAGTAGATCAATCTTTTAGAGTATATGTATTTCTAGAGTCTAAAGGAGATCGACAAGTCGTTCAAGAATTACGAATTGATGCAGAGTAAGGAGTGGTAGGTTTTTGGCTATATCGTTGATTATAAAAAGACGCAAAGTATATTTTTACTTTGCGTCTTTTTTTTGAACTTGTTCTTAAACTTGACCCGAATATTTTTAAATGAATTATATATTGAAATTTTGACTTTTCGTTTGCCTAACAAAAGAAATAAGACGTTTTGAATATCTAACTTTTGTGTTCTTTTGTGGTTTAAATTAAAATCTCTAGTATTGAAGTTGTTTAAGAATCTACATTTATAGAGACTTGGTAAGTTTTAAAAACTTACCAAGTCTAATACTAAATAAAAAAGCTCCAATAGAAGTTATCTTCTATTAGAGCTTTTTGAAAAAAATTACCGAAACGTAATTATTTAAATCTACGCTTCTGCTTTTTCTTTTTCGTTTTGAACTTCTTACCAGCCGTATCTTCATTTCCTGTCGGGCCACCATTACGGATCATCGCACAACGGAAACCAATTGTTCTGGAAGATTTATCTTCTTCCATATATCTTCTTGCACCAGGCGCTAACCAGTAAGCTCTATCTGCCCAAGAACCACCTTTGATGACTCTAGCTTTATCACTGATTAAGGTCGTTTTGCCATACTCGTAAGATACTTCAGATTCTTTATCACCATCTAAGTAATCATACATACTACCTTTCTTATAGTTATCTCTGTTCGCTACCTCATCATCCGTTTGATCTCTGTATTTTAATCGACCTAAACTATCTTTAGGAACAGCTGCGCCATCTTCATCTAATTCTAATACTTCAAACTTATTACCTCTATATGGATTTAAGTCGTGATTATCAGAATCTCTAAGATCTAAAGAAGTCATTGGACGATATACATCCAAACACCACTCACTCACATTACCAGCCATGTTATATAGACCGAAATCATTCGGTAAGTAATTGCCAACTGGAGCAGGTGTTGCTGCTTCATCATTTAGATTACCAGCCATACCCATATAATCACCACCACTTCTTTTGAAGTTCGCTAAAATTTCACCTTGATACTTATCTCTCTTTTGGTATCTAACCGTGTTACCATCCCAAGGATAGATTCTCTTATCTGTGATTCGCTCATCCTTTTCAGATGCCATATTTCCTTGAAGTGCCAATGCTGCATACTCCCATTCTGCCTCAGTAGGCAAACGGTAGGAAGGAAGCATAATACCATCCTCATATCTGACGGCACGCTCTTCACCCGTTCTTAAATCTTTTTTATTCTTTCTAACATCTCCTTCATACTGACCCGCTAAATACGAACCTGTATCGAAGTTGTCTTCATCTTGTTGCTCTGAGTTTTGATTTAGAATACCTTTCTCTATCAAAATCATTTCATTGACCCGATTCGTTCTCCAATAAGCATATTCATTGGCTTGTGTCCAATTGACACCCACTACTGGATACTCATCATAAGATGGGTGACGGAAGTAATTTTCTACCATCGGCTCATTGTAAGACAATTCATCTCGCCATACCAACTCATCTGGAGCTGCTTGCACAGCTACCTCTGGATAAGATTCGCCGTATACTCTATCTAACCAATATAAATATTCCCGATAGTCAATGTTTCTTACTTCGGTTTCATCCATGTAGAAAGAATTGACTGTAATTCTTCTAGGAACATTATTCCATTCAAAAGTTACATCTTGTTCGGTGTTACCCATCGTGAAGGTACCACCTTGGATTAAAACTAAATTCGGACCCGTTACTTGGCCTTCGTAATCTAATTTCTCAAAACCTCCCCATTTTTGGTCATTATAATTCCAACCGGTAGTGGAAGATTTTTCTTTCTTTCCGCAAGAACTAATTAATGCCATTCCGACAAAAAGCGCAAAGCTCAATTGAAGCAGCCTATTCATAATATGATTATTAATGTATTTATTTAACTGTAAGTTAGAATAGAGAGTAGAGACGAATTTCGTTTGTAAATAATTTATTTAATCATTCTAAACGGGACCTGTATCTATTCTCTGTTCTCGCTTCCCTACTCTTCAGAGTAGTCGCAAATGTATGGATAAAATGCTACTATAAAAGTGCACATTTCCTCTTTGAAAAATATCTGTCAAAAACGAACGACAAAATTACTGCTTTTAGTACGTTATTTTGAAGTTTGTTGAGCAGTAAATTTACTTATCTACCTAAATATTTCAAAGCAGTCGTTATAATCTACTTTTCTAGTCCGATTCGCATCAAAATTGAGTACCATAGAAAATTCATGAGTACCGCCAGATGTGCCAGTTAAACCAGAAATGGTAAAATCATAACTATAACCAAACTTGAATGCGTTTTTTTGAAAGCCAACGAGCCCAATAGCTGCGTCGGGGTTGGAGGAGCTGTATCTAAACCATCCTCCTGCAAAAAATGAACCAAAGCTTAAATAAGCTCCTGCATTCACTTGGGAAAAATCGCCCTGTTTGACATACATTAGATTCGGAGATATAAACGTGCTTCGACCTCGTTTATTGCCACCCAAATCAATTTGTGTTCCACCATGGATAGAAAGACGAACGGGTAAACCGCCACTAGTGTTACTATTGATTCCCAAAATACTCTCATCTGGGCGATTTATATGCTTGATAGCGATACCTCCGTAGAAATAAGGATTATAAACTAATAAGCCTGTTGATATATCTCCGTAGCTAACATTTAAATTTTCTGGTTGCTGTTCTGCGGAGGCAGCATCAATGGCTCCAGTAACATTGATCTGGTCACCAAATACTAGTTGATTCCAGTCTAACCTACTTTGTACGAGGGTGCCTTCTAATCCAAATTTTAAATTAAGGTCTTTATTAATCTGTATCTTATAGCTATAAAAACCACCGACTCTAGTTGTTTGATAAATGCCATTACCTGCATCGTCTGCTTCTACCATTAAGCCAATGCCACTATTCATACCTTCTATGAACTGACTAAAAGATACCGCATAGGTATTATAAGTACTGAAATCTGCAAAACCAGACCATTGACTTCGATAATTGACCGTTACAAATGGAGCATAGGTGTTGCCCGCAAATGCAGGATTTAATTGAAGTGGTGCTGCATAGAATTGAGAAAATACTGGATCTTGGGCTTTTAGGTCTATTTGCCATAAGCTAAGAAACAATAAGGAGATGAGTAGTATTCTTGGCATCACTTTGAATTTAAAGTTGGAAGTTGACTATAAATTTATTTCAGCTAGCTTCCC
>CAKZUM010000183.1 GCA_937921525.1 uncultured Saprospiraceae bacterium | reverse complement strand
AAAAACAATGGAACAAGTGAGATGTGCCAAATAGACGTATTAGAAGATTTAGATACCCAATATGGTTGTGCTTTTGTAGATGCTGATCCAGCGAATTTAGTTTCTTTTGGAAACGTATCAGGTAGTAGCATTATGCCGAGTATCAATACGGGCTATAATGGCAATTCAGATTTTAATATGTTTACAGGTAATGGTTGCCTTTTCCCCGGCGACTCCTTAGAATGGACGATCAATGTAGAAGTGACAATGGATTGTGATCCGATACCATCTCCACTAGCAAATACCGCAACTGTAAACGCAGAAGACCCAGCAGGAAATCCTGTAACAGACGACTCAGATGATGATACGGATTTAGATAATAATGATGATCCAGATAATGAGACGGGAGATAATGATGATCCGACCTTTACTTATTTCCCAGAAATTAGTATTACCAAAGATTTGGTTTCTGTTACAGAATTGCCAAACGGAAATTTCAATATGGAGTTTGCTTTCGATATTGAAAACACAGGAAATGCCAATTTATCTACCATCAACATAACAGACCCATTACCATTTGAAAATGCAGTAGTAGGAATACCTGTATTGACATTAGCGAATGTGTCGAGCACTATGCCGCCAGCAGATAACAATGGTAATTTTGATGGGAGCGGAGATATTAATATGACCATTGGTGCAGCGACAGATTTGTTACAACCGAATGAGTCTTTTATAATGAATATGGTAGTGGAAGTAGACCCTACTATCTTTGGTACTTTACCGCAACCAGTCTTGAATCAAGCGACAGCAATGGCAACACCTGTGGATGAAAATGGTAGTCCAATTCCAGGCTATTCACCAGTAGACGATTTGTCGGATGATGATTCAGATTTACCCGGGGACGATGATCCAACACCAGTAAGTATTCCACCTGTACCACAATTAACAAAAGCAATTAGTGGCGTACCAGCGGCATTGCCAAATGGGAATTATGCGGTGTCATACGACTTTATTATTGAAAATATTGGTGGTAGTGAATTCTGTCAAATTGATCTGATGGAAGATTTTGCAACCCAGTATGATTGTGCTTTTGTAGGTTTACTTGGAACGACGCCGCCAGCGTTAATTAATACTTCTACGAATAGTATTAATCCAACTTTAAATTCTTTATACAATGGATCGACTCAGACGAATTTATTAAATACAGATGGTTGTTTATTCCCGGGAGATTCGATTAGTGTGTCGGTTATGATAGAAGTAGATATTTCCTGCCCATCTCGACCCGAACCACTTGCTAACCAAGCTACCGTAATGGGCAAAGGACCAAATGGAGAAGAAGTAGCAGATGACTCCGATGATGATTCCGACTTAAATGACGATGATGATCCTGATAACGAAACGGGTGGATCGGATGATCCAACGCTATTGCCGATACCAGAAATTGCTCTGACTAAAGCAGTAACAGGTGGTCAGGAATTACCAAATGGAAACTACGAAATCAATTTTGAATTTGTAGTAGAAAATACAGGAAATGTTGATTTAAATAACTTGAGTTTAATTGATAATTTAGTTTTTGCTTCGACCCTGACTGCTACGCCAACGGCTAGTGTAATGAATATTTCCGCAAGCAATCCACCTGCAGTTAATACGAATTTTGATGGTGTGGCAGATGCAGATTTATTAGCTGGAATGGCAAGTGATTTATTAGAACCAGGCCAGCAATTCAAAGTCTTATTGACAACTGAAGTAGACTTTGCTGCCTTCGCTGCATTGATGCAACCTGTAGAAAATCAAGCAACAGTATCAGGTGATGATCCAAACGGAACTACCATAGAAGATATATCAGATGACGAATCAGATGTACAAAATGAAACAGGCGGCCCAGACGATCCAACTTTAATACCAGTTCCTCAAATCAAAATCACAAAGGATATTGTAGGAATCCAACCTGCTATAACAGATGGAAATTACTATGTAACTTTTGAATTAGTAGTCAAGAATACAGGTAATGTAGATTTGGATAGCATCCAAGTAAGTGACGATCTAGCAGCAGAGTTTGGTGCTGCTTATGTGGGCCTTACAGCAGGTCCAATTGTGAGTACCAGTAATGGTACGCCAAGCACACCAAATGCAGGAACCTTCCCGATCAATGTATTTAATGGTACCTCTGGTTTACTAAAACCACAAGATGAATTAACCATCGAATTTACCGTAGAAGTAAATCCAGATGCAGGAGGCGCACCTTCCCCATTAGCCAACCAAGCAACGGCAACAGGTAAAGGACCAGATGGACAAGAAGTAACAGATGAGTCAGATGATAGTGCCGATCCAGATGATCCAGATATGGATGATCCAACGCCATTATATTTACCACAAATTAATTTAGCAAAAGAAATTATAGAGGTAGTACCAGCAGCTAGTGGCATTGCCAATCATTTTGATGTAAGCTATCGTTTTGTTATTCAAAATACAGGAAATGTACCTTTGGATAGTTTGACATTAGTAGATGATTTGGCAGCAGATTTAGGGGTAGCATTTGTAGAGGTAGTTACACTTCCAAGTATTTATACCCCATTAACAACAGCCACTAATCCGCCTACGATAAATCCTTTGTTCATGGGGGCGACACCTGCGTTGGATATGTTCTTAGGAATGCCAACAGATAGGTTATTATCGGGAGAGACGTTAGCCGTAGAAGTTACCGTAGAATTAAATCCAAGTGCAGCAGGTGCCGATAGCCCATTAATGAATCAGGCTACTGCCTCTGGTAAAGATCCAAATGATACAACAACAGAAGATGATTCTGATAATGGGGCAGACCCTGATGGAACGAATGGCGAAGGTGGTCCAAACGATCCAACGCCATTAGATTGTCAACCAGCGAATATAGCAATCACACCAGATGCTATCACTATTTGTGAAGGGGAGGATGTTTCTTTAACACTTACAAGTGAAATAGCATCTGCCACTTATAAATGGGAAAATTTAAATCAATCAGGCGTAATAGCTTCCACCGATCAAAATCCTACTTTCACAGATATTTCAGTGACAACGGACTTTGCCGTTTCTATTTGCCCAATAGATGGGGAGTGTTGGACAGGTCTGACAGATACCATTACCATAACAGTAATCCCAACAGCTACTGCTCCTGTGGTAGCAAACATATCGGTATGCGAAGGGGATTTAATCCAATTGACAACAACAAGAGTAGGGGTAGATAGCTACAACTGGACAGGCCCTAATGGTTTTAGTTCCACAGATCAAAACCCTTTTGTAACAAATGCAGCAACAGCAACGGATGCAGGTACTTATCAATTAATAACGATGGTAGATGATTGTCCTTCTGACCCAGCATTTGCGACCGTCATTATTGATGAAATTCCAGATACGCCTACTCTGCAAACGAACGGCCCAATATGTGAAGGAGATAGTATAGTGCTGTCCACAAGTGCGATCTGTGATAGCTATCAATGGATTGGTCCAGATGGTAGTAGCACGAGTACTTTGTCTAATCCTTTATTAACGACTGTAGTTAATACCACAACTATTCCGCCAGCAGATAGTGCCTATGATGCAGGTTTATGGACTGTAATATGTATCAATGGAAATGGATGTGCCTCTGCACCAGCAGCAGCCGTTGAACAAGTGATTAATGTTGTACCAGAAACACCGACTCCAAATTATAGTGGAGCAGTATGTGAAGGAAATGCAATCACTTTACTAACGGGTGGAGCGTATGAAGCATCCGTTACTTACGCATGGTACACAGTTGATCCAGAACTAGATATAACAGCAACGCCATTTACAACTACTGCCGAGCCAATAATTAATGATCTACTAGCAGGTACTTATGATTATTGGTTAGTTGTTTCTAATAATAATTGTTCTTCTCCATCTGCATCAGTAAGTGTGACGATCAACAAATTACCAATAGTTACAGCAGAGAATGATGGAACGGAGTGCGTTACGCCGATGACAGATATTAATTTGCGTGCTACTCCAGATGGAGGTGCAATGCCCTACCAATATCTATGGACAGGACCAAATGATTTTAGTGCGATCACACAAGCAGTGACTCTTCCAAACGCTACGAATGAGCTTTCTGGAAACTATGTGGTGATTTTGACAGATGCCAATGGATGTACAGCAGAAGCATTAACAAATATAGATATTACGGTCGGCCCAGATGAACCATTCTTATCGGGCAACGGGCCATTGTGTTTTGGTGAATCTTTTTTACTTTCTGCCGAGCCTAATTATACAGGGGCAGATGTTCATTACGAATGGTTTGGACCAAAAGGTACAACAACGGGGGGAGCCTATCCTGATGCTCCTACTTTAAGTATAGATACAACTAGCATGGCGGATGTAGGTACCTATAATTTACAGGTAACCATAGACGGATGCGCATCTGTTATATCGCAGCCTTTTGAATTAATTTTAATTACACCTCCTAATACACCTATTGTAGAAGACGTGGCGATTTGTTTAGGCGACTTATTACAAATTGGTACGGAAACCATGGCAGACTCTTATGCGTGGACAGGCCCTAATGGCTTCACTTCTACAGATCAAAACCCTTTCGTTTCTTCCAATGCAAGTATTACAGACGTAGGAGTATATGAAGTAAGAATTGTACAAGGTAATTGTATATCTGAAGCCGCTACCGTCAATGTGACGATTAACTCTTTGGAGGAAGCACCAACCTTACAAACGAATGCGCCAATATGTGATGGAGAAGACTTAACACTTCAAACAAGTGCAATATGCGATATGTATATTTGGATTGGTCCAGATGGAAGTAGTACTACTACTTTATCGAATCCATTATTAGTAACGGATGTAAATACCACTACAATTCCTTTTGGTGATGCAGCTTATGACCAGGGTGTTTGGACATTGATTTGTCAAAATGGAGAAGGTTGTAATTCAGCGGCTTCTGAGCCAGTAGAAGTTGTGATAAATACAATCCCAGATGCACCATTACCTAAGAACAATGGACCTGTTTGCTTCGGAGAGGAAATGATCCTAAGCGCAGGTGCTGACTATCCAGAAGGCACGACCTTCCAATGGTATAATAGTAATCCTGCTACGGGTGGGACGGTTATATCCAACGAACAAAATCCATCATTTTCAAATTTTACAGCACCAGGAAATTTCTTTTACTGGTTGACAGTAACAACAGATAACTGTACTTCACCTGCTGGGATCACATTAGCAGTCATCAGAGAATTACCGACTGTGACCGCATCCAATAATGGGACAGAATGCGTTAACCCAACAACAGATTTAATTATAAGCTCCGCACCAGCAGGTGGTACAGCCCCCTATACTTTTTCATGGACAGGGCCAAATGATTTTGCTTCCATAGAACAAAATCCAGTACTACCAAATGTAGAGGATGATCAGTCAGGTTCATACATTGTAGTAATAACAGATGCCAATGGATGTACCGCTACAGCAGAAACGATAATAGATGTAACTGGGAATCCGAGTAGACCAAATTTAGTTTATACAGGAGTAGCCTGTGAAGGTCAATCAAGTACGCTGAGTATTCAAGAATTTGAAGGAGTAGCTGTCAACTACAGCTGGTTCAAAGATGGGGTTGCCTTTACAAATATAGGCAACCAATTAATCTTGAATCCAACTTCAATTGCAGATATAGGCGACTACTATGTTATGGTAGAAGTAGATGGTTGTACAACAATATCAGATACACTATCAGTAGAAGTATACGAGCAACCAAGTGCGAGTATTGCGATGGTAACGAACCAAGATTGTGTCGTAGGTATAGAGGAATTAATGCTAGTAGCTTTACCAGCAGGAGGTAGTGGTGTGTACACTTATACGTGGAGCGGACCAAATGATTTTGTATCAACGGACTCTATTGCCAGCTTAATAAATATAGAAGCAAGTGCAAGTGGCACTTACACTTTAGAGGTAAGAGATAATAATGGATGTGTAGCAGCCATAGCTTCACAAACAGTAGATATTAGAAATGGAATTGTAGAACCAACGATCAATATATCAGATCTAAGTTGTGAAGGCGGTGAAGTCAAATTAAGCATCCCTGCCTATAGTGGAAGTAATGTGACTTACACATGGTCTACACCAACAAACACAAATATAACTGGATTAAACACGAATGAGATAATTGTCAGTCCGATGGATAGTACGATCCATCAAGGAAATTATTCAGTTGTAGTGGAGGTGGACGATTGTATTATACAATCAGACACCTTCTTGTTACAAACTTTGCCTGCACCAACAGTGGCTCCTACTTATGTATTAAGTGGAGTATGCACAGGTGAAGTTTTAGAGTTATTTGCTAACGCCACGGATGCTGCACAATATAATTGGGCAGGTCCAGCTGGTTTCGTTTCCAGTTTACCCAATCCTACAATTTCAAGTGTAAGTGTGGCAGATAACGGTCAATATGCTGTAACGGTCACTAATTCGAGTGGCTGTACAGCAGTTGATTTTGTAATGGTAACAGAGATTTTAGCGATTAATCCAACGGCAAGTATCGTGTCGAATAGTCCAATATGTGAAGGCGAAGATATAGTATTAAGTTCTAGTACAACAGGCGTCTTATACGAATGGCTCGGCCCATTAGGAGCGAGTGAAGAGACCTTGAACACCTTTGCAGGCTTGACGACTTCAGATAGCATCACGACATTGAGTCCAGAAAATATGGCCTACAAAGCGGGGGCGTATCGAGTACGAGTAACAGATGCCAATGGATGTACGGCAGTATCAGAAGAGATAGAAATTATTATCAATGAGATTCCAGCGATGCCATTGCCAACAAACGATGGGCCAGTATGTATCGGCTCAGAAGTACAGTTATTTGCTGGTGGAAATTATCCATCAGGCACGGTATATAATTGGTATGCTTCAAATCCTTCGACTGTAGGATCAACGGTATTTTCTAATGACGAAAATCCTATTATCAATAACATAGCCATAGCAGGTACTTATACCTATTGGTTGACGCTTGATATAGCTGGCTGTATTTCACCAGTAGGTCAGACAACTATTTTTGTTAATGAAGCCCCAAGTGTAACGGCAAGTAATACAGGTACAGAATGTGTAGACCCGATGACGGATTTAGGGTTGCTGGCGAGTCCCACAGGAGGGGCGGCACCATATAGCTATTCATGGTCAGGTCCAAGTGGATTTAGTTCTATTGATCAAAATCCAACACTTCCAAATGCAGAAGGAATTTTGACAGGTACATATATCGTTGAAATTACAGATGCAAATGGATGTACTGCAACAGCAGAAACAGTAATAGATGTAACAGGTAATCCAAATAGACCCAACTTGCAATACACAGGTAGCGTATGTGAGGGCGAGCGGATAGAACTAAGTATTCAAGAATTTGCAGGAGTTGCTGTTTCCTATAACTGGTTTAAAGATGGCACAGCTATCACGAATATTAGTAACCAACTAATACTAAGTCCAGCAACTACAGAAGACAATGGAAATTACTGGGTGCAAGTGCAAGTAGATGGCTGTACCACCACATCAGACACTTTATTATTAGAAGTGTATGAAGAACCAGTAGCTAGTATATCTACGATTGTCGCTCAAGCCTGCGTAGAAGGACAAGGAGAATTAAACTTCATTGCCTTCCCTAGAGGTGGGGTGGCTCCATACAAATATGAATGGTCTGGACCAAATAACTTTATCTCCGCAGATTCTGTAGCGACCATTGTAAATATTACGAGTGCCGCAACAGGGATTTATACCTTGATGGTAACAGATGCAAATGGTTGTGAAAGTGTTTTAGCTACTCAAGAATTAGATATTACAGATGACTTTTTAGAACCACAAATTAATATCAACAATGTAGCTTGTGCTGGCAAAGAAATTATTTTAGAAGTACCGACCTATGAAGGGAATAGTGTCACTTATACTTGGTCAACACCAAATAATGTTAGTGCGAATATTACTGGTTTAAATACCAATACGATTATTATTAATCCAGTAGATACAACTATACACCAAGGTAATTATTCTGTCGTGATTGATATAGATGGTTGTGTAATTGCATCAGATACATTCAACTTAGAAACACTTAGTGCGCCTACAGTTGATCCAATCATTCTAACACAAGGACTTTGTACAGGAGAAATATTATCCTTATCTGCCAATGCAACAAATGCAGTAAGTTACGATTGGTCTGGTCCAGCAGGATTCAGTTCTGATTTACCAGAACCAAGTTTAATAGATGTGACCATTGCTAATAATGGACAATATGGTGTGACCGTAACAAATTCTAGTGGCTGTACAGCCGTTGGATTTGTAGATGTAAATGTGATTCATCCACCAAGAGAAACACCAAGTTTTGTAACGAATAGTCCGATTTGTAACGGAGAAGATTTAATACTCAGTAGTAGTTCAGAAGGAGTAACTTTTGAATGGGTAGGCCCACTAGGAGGTAGCGATCAAACGCTTATTACCTATCCGAATTTAGTAACTTCAGAAGGCAACACTATTATCAATAGTGACAACCCTGCTTACCTTGCAGGGGCATGGACAGTGCGAGTGATAGATGCGAATGGATGTACGATTAGTTCAGAACCGATAGAGGTAGTTATCAATCCAATACCTAGAGCCTTAGCTTTTAATAATGGACCAATATGTCAAGGTGCTTCTATTGAACTGATAGGAGGGGAAGAATCGAATGCCATTTACGAATGGCGTGTAGTAGGAGACTCTACGATTATATCTACTTCAAGAACTCCGATATTTGATAATATTCAAACGACAACTTTATACGAATTGACGGTATTGGCAGAAGGTTGTATCGGTCAAACAGATACGACGGAAGTAGTGGTCTGGCAACCACCAATTTTGACACCGAGTACGACCTATGATTTGAATGAAGATTGTGCAGCATCTGATGTTCAGTTGTTAGCCAACGTGTTTGAAGGAAGTGGCGCAATCGTTTCTTATAAGTGGACGGGACCAAATGATTTTGTCTCCACTTTAGCAAACCCAACAATTCCAAGCGCGGGTGCTTTAGTAAATGGAACTTACACTTTAGAAGTAGTAGATGAGAATGGCTGTACTGCAAATGCGGCAACGGAAATATTAAATGTAGCAGACGATCAAAATGCACCGTTTATTATTCCGAGTGGACCGAGTTGTGAAGGTGGAAAAATCACTTTATCTGTACCCGCTTACTCAGGTAGTAGTATCGTTTATACTTGGTATAAAGATACGGTAGCCATTCCAAATGTGAATAGCCCAACTTTAATTTTTGACCCAGTAAGTTTATCGGACGAAGCAAATTATTTTGTAAGTATTGTAGTCGATGGCTGTACGATTACTAGTGCGCCGTATGCACTAGAAATTTATGAAAGTCCAGTAGCTAGCATAGCATCAGTAGCCCCACTATCCTGTGCGACGGGAAGTGAAGAAGTGACCTTCAATGCTACGGTTGTCGGCGGATTAGCCCCTTACCAATATGAATGGTCAGGTCCAAATAATTTTAGTGCTTTTACAGAAGACCCTTCTCTAATAAATATAGATGCAAGTAAGAGTGGTATTTATACTTTGAATGTAATAGATGCTAATGGATGTAGTGCCTTAGCTACCTCCGTGAATGTAGATATAACACAAGGTAACCACGAACCAATTATCACCGCTTCCGCACCGACTTGTGAAGGTGGTAGTGTGACGATTAGTACGAAAGAAGAGTGGGCGAGTGCGGTAGATTTCCAATGGACAAAGGATGGACAAATTTTAACGGATATTCACTCGAATACCTTTACTGTTTTCCCAGTAACAACGGCAGATGCAGGAGCGTATCGAGTACAAATTACTGTAGACGGATGTACCAACATATCGGATGTATTTAATTTAGAAATTTATACCGCTCCAACACTCACCATTTCTAATAATGGAATGGAGTGCGTAGAAGCGATGGATGATTTACAATTGTTTGCCATGCCGAATGG
Source organism: uncultured Saprospiraceae bacterium (assembly GCA_937921525.1). Taxonomy (GTDB): domain Bacteria; phylum Bacteroidota; class Bacteroidia; order Chitinophagales; family Saprospiraceae; genus JAFMDF01. Next base: position 3,914 of record CAKZUM010000183.1, on the reverse strand, counting down.
CAATCCAGCAGGCTTAACTTATGAATGGACAGGGCCAAATGGTTTTGCCTCAAGCGCACAAAATCCATTCTTACCAAATGCGACGGATGCTTACTCAGGAGATTATACAGTAGTAGTTAGAAATAGTAGTGGCTGTGAAAATGCTTACTCCACAACGGTCGATATTTCAAGGATTCCAGATAAGCCAACGATTAGTGCAGAGGGTGATGTTTGCAGCGGTACGCTGTTAACATTAAATGCTCCGATTTATACAGGAATTGAAGTTGATTATGAATGGACGGGGCCTTTTGGTTCAACAACATCAGGGGCTTATCCGAATAGCCCTAGGTTGACTCTAAGCCCTGCGACTACCGCCCTTAATGGATTGTACACATTAAGCGTTACGATTAATGGTTGTTCCTCTTTATTATCAGAACCATACGTAGTGAATATTGATGCACCACCAGTAGTACAGATTACCTCTGGAAATATTAATTGTGCAGCACCAACTACTACCTTGACTTTAAATACAACAGTCACAGGTGGCGTTGGACCTTATCAATTTGAATGGACAGGGCCTAATGGATTTACCTCTACAGCAGGGAGTCCCGTATTGGCTAATTTATCAAATGAAGATGCTGGTACTTATACCGTATTGGTGACGGATGCTAGTGGCTGCCAAGCGCAGGTTGCTTCTCAATTTATCGCTATTAGCACGCCACCAACTACCCCCGAGGTGCAGCTAGTGACCCCTAATGTATGCGAAGGGGAGACGGTGATTTTATCAGCCAATAATTATACAGGTGCTAGTGTGACCTATTATTGGTCTATCCAAGGAATTAGTACCATGTTAGATACAACAACAACTTCTAGCTTGGTCTTACAAAATATTTCAGCAGATTATACAGGAATTGTTTCTGTGAGAGTTATGGTAGATGGTTGTGTCTCTAGTATTTCTTCTGCCAAAGAATTGATTGTAAATGCACAACCAGCAGCCCCTGAACTAGCAACAAGTTATGTAGTATGTGAAGGAGATAATTTACAACTTTCCACATCAACGGTAGCGGATAGTTACAGATGGTCAGGACCAAATGGTTTTGTATCTACTGTTCAATCCCCAGCAAGCATCGAAAATATTTCTGTTCAAGAGGCAGGTCTATATGCCTTAGTCAGTATCATAGATGGATGCGAATCTGAACCAAGTTATACGACAGTCGTCTTGAATCCAAGACCGACTCAACCAACGCTTCAGGTAGTCTCCGATATTTGCGATGGAGATTTATTGGTCATGCAAGTACAAACGCCACAACAAGGAGCTACGTATCAATGGATTCCACCATCAATGACGCTTGGACAATTCTCTGGAGATAGAGCTTCTTTTTCTGAACCAGCACTATGGACGGATCAACCTTCCATCGCTATTTCAAAAGCCGAGTATTTTCACTTGTATGAAAGTGGTGCATGGCGAGTAAGAACTGTAAATAATAATGGCTGTGTATCAGAAGTTTCTTTATCTAAATTAATCAATATTCACGATATTCCAGAATTGCCATTGATGACCAATACAGGTCCAGTGTGTCAAGGAGAGGCAGTACAAATAATGGCGAGTGCTTTACCGGGCGTGACTTATAGTTGGTATCGAGAAATTATTTTACCAGATGGTTCAGCGACCTATGAACTGGTGTCAAATAGTCAACGATACGAAACCTATGATTTACCAATGGGTAGCCATATGTTCTTCTTGACGGTAGAACGGAATGGTTGTTCCGTAAGTAGTCTACCAGATCAAAATGGTGGCATTGTTGAAGGTATGTACACGGAGGTAGTCGTAAACGAAATGCCTGTAGTGACCTTACCAGAGATTACTGGAAATTATTGTGAAGGAGATATTGTACAACTGGATGCCCCAAGTATTCCGGGTGCTACTTATGAATGGACTGGGCCAAACGACTTCGTATCTTTTGTAGAAGATCCAACGGTATTTAATATGACAACTGCGAGTAGCGGCGTCTATACTTTAATCGTTAGCAAAGAAGGATGTGAGGCAGCAGCAGTAAGTACGCAAGTACTAATCAGTAGTCAGCCAATGACACCTACGATCAGCTATGATGGAAGCACTTGTGAAGGAGAAGAAATTCGTATGATGGTATCTAATATTGCCAATGGAAATTTTGTTCGATACGAGTGGAGTGGACCAAATGGTTTTATGGTCGCTACGCAAGATTTAATCATTCCGAGCGCGTCAGCAATACACGAAGGAGATTACACGGTCAAAGTGTACGTCAATGGTTGCGGATCTTTACCATCCTCACCAATGACCGCTGTTGTGAATGCCTTGCCTGCTGCGCCAGCCCTTGCAGCGAATGGATCTACAGAAGCGCCGCTATGTGAAGGCGAACCAATTTTATTAGAAACCGCATATGATCCAACATTAACATATCGTTGGGTCGGACCAGCTGGATTCTCTTCAAATATACATAATCCTATCATTAATAATTCGACACTTCAACAAGCAGGTACTTATTCCTTGAGTGTTGTCAGAGACGGTTGCGCTTCAGCTATTAGCAGTATTGAAGTGGGAATACAAGGAAGTCCTAGTCAACCATTCGCCGCCAATACAGGCCCTGTATGTGCAGGTAATGATTTGCGATTATATATCGCCAATCCAGTACAAGGAAATACCTATGAATGGTTTAAGCAGGAGACTAATGAGTTTGTCGGTTCTGGGGAATCCTTAACCTTATCAGATGTAGATGTTAGAGATGCAGGAGACTATTATGTATTAGCATCTGTCGGGGATTGTACCTCTGATGCTTATACGGGTGAAGGAATCGTGGAGCAAGTATTTACAACCGTAACAGTTGAAAATCCAACAAAGGAATTAGCGCACACGACAGGTACTCTTTTCGCTTGTGAAGAGGAGGTGAATTTAACAGCAACCACTCCTCAATCCACAAGTGGTTTCTGGACAGCAATAGATACGGACGCAAGGATCATTGATCCAAATCATCCAAAATCTTTGGTCACAAATTTACAGACAGGTACCAACACTTTTGTCTGGTCTTTAGTCGCAGATAACTGTGGAGTAACTTCTTCTGATACCTTACGGGTTTCCCATAATGTAGCACCAGCTGCTGTAGAAGATTTTTACAATTTTGGTATGAATGAAATCCAAGATATTAATTTATTAGAAAACGATTTCATCCAATCTACAGATGCAACGATTACCATATTAACAGACTTACAATTAGGACGAGTCATTCCAAATGGATTCGGCGTATACACCTATATACCAAATGAAAATGCGGTAGGTGTAGAATCTTTTACTTATCAAATTTGCCAAAAAGAATGTCCTGATTTATGTGCAGAAGCAATTGCGACCATTGTTATCGGGGAAGGGATTGATTGTTTCGCAGGAGAATTTGTGACCCCTAATAATGATGGATTCAATGACACGTTTATAGTACCATGTTTAGCCAATCATCCAAATAGTTCACTGTCTATTTATAATAGATATGGCGATGAGATTTACTTCTCTGACAACTACCAAAATGATTGGGATGGCACTTATAACGGAGCCATTTTACCTGCTGGAACATATTACTATATACTCCGAGTGAATGATCCTGCTGGAACAACTTTGAGTGGTTATATATTCTTACAGCGGTAATTTGAGAGTAGAGAATAGAGCGCAGAGAACAGAGATATATTTCGTATAGATAACGATTAACTATCGTCTGATTTTATACGAAAATCATCTCTGCTCTCTATTCTCACTTCTCTGTTCTAAAACTTATTTTTTATGAAAAAAATATACCTATTTACAATTTTGCTAGGCTTAGCCTTTCAACTGGATGCGCAACAGTACGTCCAGTACACGCAATTTATGTTCAATAAAATAGCCTTGAATCCAGCCTATGCAGGAAGTAAAGGCG
>CAKZUM010000182.1 GCA_937921525.1 uncultured Saprospiraceae bacterium | reverse complement strand
GGGGTCATGTGCTGCATGGTCATGCGACATGCCTCTATAGCTACGTCAAAGCAATCAGATGGTGAACAAGGGGCGATGATTGGTAATGGGCTTTCACCGTTTCTACCGTACATGGCTTGTAGTAAATCCGATTGCTCGGTCTTTGTAGGTAAGCCTGTAGAAGGGCCTCCTCGTTGTACATTGACAATAACTAAGGGCAATTCTAGAATCATAGCTAATCCAATCGCTTCTCCTTTCAATGCCACGCCTGGGCCAGACGTACCTGTAATAGCTAGATTACCTCCGTATGAAGCACCAACAGAAGCACATACTGCAGCGATCTCATCTTCTGCTTGGAATGTTTTTACACCAAAATTTTTATAGCCTGCGAGTCCATGTAAAATATCAGATGCAGGGGTAATAGGGTAGGAGCCATAGAATAATGGTAGCCCTGATTTTTTGGAAGCAGTTACCAAGCCCATCACTAGTGCTTGGTTGCCCATTACACTACGGTACACTCCTTTTTCCATTGGAGCGGCCTTTATCTTGTAGGTCGTAGTAAAAGTCATGGTTGTATCCCCGTAGTGATACCCTGCTTTTAAGACCTTGATGTTGGCTGCTAATATCTCTGGTTTTTTACTAAACTTCGACTCTAAATATTTGACGGTAGATTTTAAGTCTCTATTATACCTCCAATACAAGAAGCCTAGCACGAACATATTCTTTCCTCTGTCCTGTTCTTTGGTACTAAGACTGGTATCTTTTAAGCATTCTCTAGTTAGCTTGGTGACGGGTATTTTATACACCTCAAAGCCATCTAAACTATCATCTTCTAAAGGATTTACCCCATCTTCATACTTCGCTAATCTAAGATTCTTTTTATCGAATCCATCCGTACTAGCAATGATCGTTCCCTGCTTTTTGATTCTACCTAAGTTGGCTTTTAAGGCAGCAGCATTCATGGCTACCAACACATCAAACTCATCCCCAGGTGTAAAGATCTGCTTACTACCAAAATGCAATTGAAAACCCGATACGCCTGCAAGCGTGCCTTGAGGGGCTCTAATTTCCGCGGGAAAATCAGGAAAGGTCGCCAAGTCACTTCCTGTTAAAGCGGTATCATTGGTAAATAAAGTACCTGTTAATTGCATCCCATCTCCAGAATCTCCTGCAAATTTGATCGTTACTTCTTCTTTTTCTTGAGTGGTCTTACTCATGGATTATTCTTTTTTATAGTACTCAGCTGTTAATGCGAATCACGGGCTAAATTCGCATTATAAATTAGGGGCTTTAGCCTCGGCCCTGTCTGTAGAAATGCTATTGTTAAGTGTACTTAAGGAGCGTAGCTTCGACCCTGTGAGCATTTTACAGGGTTGAAGCTACGCTCCTTGTGTAACTTTGCCTATTATTTTTCTACAGACAGAGTCGAAGCTACGCTCCTTTTTACCAAATTAAACTTACGCACAAACAAAGTGTATAACTAATCTTTATCTTTTAGCCCGTTATTCGCATTATTAAAATGATATGGATTCTCACTTGTCTAATTAACGGCTTCATTCTGTCAGAGTTCTATCGTTATGATTTAACCAGAAATATAGATTCTATGTGACCTATGTACCTATGTGGTTAAAAGATGCCGTATTCAGCCGCAAAATAAAGGGGTTTTTATACCAAAAGAAAGAAAAGGCGAGTAAAAAGAACGTTTAAATAGAAAAAAATATCATTAAAGACGGAATAGTGTTAAAAAACTGATAACCAGATGAATATATGGAAATAGGTACATATTTATAGACTATACTGGACATTGAATTAGAACAGAGAGCAGAGAATAGAGAGTAGAGACGTATTTCGTTTAAAAAACTATGAAATTTCGGGGTTTTTTAAACGAAATCTGTCTCTATTCTCTGCTCTCTACTCTCTGTTCTCTACTACTTCTTACTAGCATTAAACAAAAAGTCTTTTTCTTCTTCAGATAGACTTTCCATACCAGACTGCTTAATTTTTTCTAAAATAGAATCAATTCGTTCTTGGTGAGATTGTAGTGGGCTATCACTTGCTGCACTTCCCTTTGCTCGTTTTCGAGCTTTTGTAGAAGTGTTCTTATAGACCATTCTTGGGCCTTTTCGAGTGGTCTTTTTTTGTGGGGTTCCTTTGAAGAAATTCCGAATTTTATCAATCAGATTATTGACGGGGACAGCGAGATCGTTCCCTTCCCTTAGACGTAAGATATAAAACAAACCAAATAAGGCACCCCCTAAGTGAGCAAAGTGTCCACCTGTATTGACGTTATTGGCCAAACTTATCATATCAATAAAGACTAATGCCGTTACGATGTATTTTAGCTTGACTGCCCCTAGAAATAATAAGTGCATAATGTAATTGGGCGCAATCATACCAGAGGCTACTACAATGGCCATTACTGCAGCGGAAGCACCTAAGGCATATCTACCACCTAATTCTCCGAAAGGCATAATATTAGCAGATAAGAAATAGGCAACCATACCAGCCAATCCACCTAATAGATAAATCGGAAGAATCTTTTCATCTCCAATCAAATCTCCCACAATTTTGCCAAACCAGTACAAGAATAGCATATTGAACAAAATATGAAAGACGCCCTCGTGCATAAACATACTGGTAATGAGCGACCACGGATGCGTTAGGGTATGTTGCCAATCAGAGGAGATCAAAAAGAAATTTCTAAAGGTATCATATGCTTCTGGTAATACTCCGCCACTCGCAAAATACAGCAATAGCTTCACTAAGTTCAGTAGCATGAACAAGGCGACATTCACAATGATAATACGGGTAATCATATTGCCATGAGAAAATTCCTTCTTTACATCATTTAGTATAGAATCAACCATAATTCCTGAAAATGAAACTAATTTTAATATTTGATATTCAAACGTATCTATTATTTTAAACCTACGCCTGTCTTTTTCCAATATAATACCATCAAGAAGCCAAATAGGGCCCCTCCTAAGTGGGCAAAGTGCGCAATATTATCCCAAGAAAACTGGCCAATGCCTAGGAATAATTCTACGACCATTAAGATAGGTATAAAATACTTTGCTTTTATAGGAATTGGCAAGAAAATAAGCATCAACTCTACATTAGGAAATAACATGCCAAATCCCAATAGTAAGCCATAGATAGCTCCAGATGCACCTACTGCCGCATTGTTATTTACATACATCGTATAGATGTCATTTAAGGCCGTTATGGCTGCTGCTCCTGCTCCCGATTCTCCATTATTCAAACTATCGCCTAAATTATTGACGTAAGACTGTCCTTGAGGGGTTAGATAATTTCTGAAAACGCTATGTTCTTCTAACAACCCTACAAAATGTTCATAAGACGGCGCTGCCTGAAAAGCATCTATTCCACTTCGAATCATACTAAAGTCATAATAATTGAATAAAGTATGAACGATTGCTCCGCCCATCGCACAAACGATATAGAAGATCAGAAAGCGTTTAGGCCCCCACAGTGCTTCTAAGGCA
>CAKZUM010000181.1 GCA_937921525.1 uncultured Saprospiraceae bacterium | reverse complement strand
AGAGGTAACTATTACAAAAGTCCAAACCTTATCGTCGGATGGCTACCGCCGTCCGATGATAAGGTTTTCGTCGCCATCGGACGGCGTTAGCCATCCGACGGCAGTTTTATGAGATTACCACTTTTATTTCTGACGGTCTATAAACCTCAAAGGTTTAGTAAACGTGTACTTACCTACTGTTAGGTCAACATCTTAGCGGGTGGCTCGTCCAAAAACTGTTTGAGCGGAGCGAGTTTTTTTGGACTAGCTTTTTTGCTTCTTTTTCAGCAATGGAAAAAGAAGAGTCAACATCAAATGTTAAATCATTTAATTTACGGAGTATTGTGTGTTTAAAAGAAACTCAATGAGGTTAATACTTAGCAGGTACGCCCTTAGCAGGCATAGTAGATTTTATCATTTCCCGAATATGCTCATTGGCAGTCTCCAAATCTTCTCGGCGTAGGTACATCATGTGCCCGCTGCGATAGCCTTCAAAACGTAAACGATCTTTCATTTTTCCACTTGGATCTAAATGCCACATGGTATACTTCGCATTGAAGTAAGTAGTAGCACCATCATAGTAACCAGATTGTACCATTACGTGCAGATAAGGATTTTGAGCCATGGCCTGTCTTAGATTTTCCCCCGTATTATCTTTGGTACGATCCCAAGGATGCACGGGGCCAAACATATTATATTTAATATCGGTTTTAAAATTCAGATCATTTCTGTAATAATCATTAATGGCAGGAGTGAAAGAATGTAACCAAGAAGTTAATTCTGAATTAAAATCTGGTCTAGTTCCCGCTTCTTTTCTATCAATGCCTTTATATCTTGAATCTAAACGACCGACAGTATAACCTCCCTTTTCTCGTAGTAAATCTTTCCAGAAAAAAGAAGTGGGTACATCTAAATTATGTTGCAAGATCGTCTTCGCAGATAAGCCAGAAAAATAAGCCATTTTATCAGCCATTTCTTTTCTCTTAGCATCTTCAATAAAACCACCCATTGCCATAGCTGGTAGTAATTCATTAATCGTGAAATCTTCTGCTAAGGCTAATACTTCATCCAAATCTTTGCTTTGTAATTCTGGGGTTAATGCTTTTTGATACCAAGCTGCTGCTGCAAAGTAAGGCACTCTATTGGCGGCATCTACAGGCCCATCCCTATCTATACCCAAGCCAGTAGGAGACACTAAAATAACACCATTCAAATACATCCATTGTCGATTCTGTAGTTCTAAAGCTAGCCCAGATACTCTGGTAGTACCATAACTTTCTCCAATCAGGTACTTTGGAGAAGACCATCTATTGTTTCTACTTACGAAGGTATTGATCCATTCAGCTAAGTATTTAATATCTGCGTTTACGCCAAAGAAAGTCTCCCTTTTAGCTTCTTTATCTAATATTCTAGAATAGCCCGTATTCACAGGATTAACAAAAACAATGTCTGCCACATCTAAAATAGAGTAGGGGTTTGTCCTTGTGCCATAGGGTTGTACGGGGTAGCCTTCATCGTCTATGTTCAAAATTTTAGGCCCAGTATACGCGACATGCATCCAGACGGATGCAGACCCAGGGCCTCCATTGAAGGAAATAACTAAGGGTCTCGTAGCTCTATCTTGAATTCCATCTCGCTCATAATAGGTATATAGTAAGGCGGCAATAGGTTTTCCATCTTCATCCCAGACAGGCTGTGTACCAGCAGTGGCGGTATAAGAGATAGCTTGCCCCTTTATAGTTGTACTATGTTTGGTTTTGACCATAGTATCTGCGGGCAATTGGCGACTTTCTTGTGCGCTTAGCTGAAAGCCAATCAGCAGACAAAGGCAGAAAAAGAAATTTGATTTTATCATGTTGTTTATTTATAAAAAAAATCTACTCATTTGTAGTTTTCCAAAATAGATTTATTTGACTTTAAAATACCGTAATTTAATAAATTACTTGCAAAATAAAAAAATCAATTAATTGAGAGAAATATTGAGTCCATTTTGAAATTAGCTATTTGAATTAACTTATCTTGTGTTTTCATGTAAGTAACGACGAAATAATAACTATACACTCTTGGCTGCTTCTTTTTCCCTTATTTTCCTCTTGAAATCGGTCATAGTAACAACAATACTCCCGCTTTCAAGAGAAAACTAAGAAAAAAATAAGCTACCCAAGAACGTACATTTATTATCTCCTCGTTACTAACGAAGTTGTTTAAGAATTTAGAACAGGACAAAATGGCTAAGAAAAAATCAACAAAGAAAGAAGTTAAAGAGAAAAAAGTCAGTAGATTGAATAAGCCCGAAGATATGACCTTAGAGGCTTGGCAAATTCAATTACGCCGACAGTTCGCTCAAGATAAAAAACAAGCGGATGCCTACACCTTAACCAATAATGGAGCGCATAAATTATACTCCGATTTTACGGTTATTAATAACGAATCTAATAGTACCAACAAAGTAGCGATTCGATCTTTAGAGCCCAACGGTAATTATTGCTCTTGTGTAGATTTTAGGACCAACACACTTGGTACTTGCAAACATATTGAATGGACCATCCATAAATTGAGGCATTCCTATGGGCTGAAAAAGCATTTTGAAGCCCCCGCCCCAGAACGTACCCACACTTCTGTATTTGTATATTACGGCGAGGAACCAGATGTCAGAATTCGATATGGAGCAGACAATAAGGAAGCGTATCGTAAGCTTGCCAGAAGTTATTTTGATGCCACAGGATCACTAAAAGAAGAAGGGGCTAGAAAATTTAATACTTTTTTAAAAAAGGCTAGAGCTATCAGTGATGATTTTAGATGCTATGAAGATGTCTTGCCGCTGGTGATAGATATGAGAGAACGTATCGTGCGCCATGATAAAATAGAAGACTATGAGAGAGATCCTGAAAGTTTAAATGGCTTGATAGATGCCACTTTATTTTCCTACCAACGAAAAGGCGTTTTATTTGCTGCCAAAGCAGGAAGAAGTTTGATTGCAGATGAAATGGGTTTAGGTAAAACAATCCAAGCCATTGCTACAGCAGAATTGCTAAAAAAAGAAATGGGTATTAGTAAGACCCTAATAATTTGTCCTACCTCTCTAAAATATCAATGGAAGGCAGAGATAGAAAAGTTCACAGAAAGTACGGTTATGGTTTTAGAGGGGAATCCTTTAAAGCGAGAAAAAATCTATAAGAGCGATGAAAGTTTTTATATGATTATGACCTATAATATTGTATCTAGGGATGTTCAAAAATTGAATGACTTAAATGCA
>CAKZUM010000180.1 GCA_937921525.1 uncultured Saprospiraceae bacterium | reverse complement strand
GCATTCACTAATACCTCATTATCCACTTCTGGAGAATCTCCTTCTGTACGGCCTACGAAAAATTCGCCTTCTTTTCGATCTACTAACACCTTATAAGTTTTACCGATCATCGCTTGGTTTTTTTGTAGCGAAATCTCTTGCTGTACCGCCATCAATCTGTTCGCCCGTTCTTCCTTTATTTCAGGTGAGACATCATCCACTAAATCATGGGCACTGGTATTCTCCTCATGCGAATATTGGAAGGCCCCTACTCTATCGAATTCCATTTCTGTTACAAAATCTAACAGCTCTTGAAATTCTTCTTCCGTTTCTCCGGGGAAGCCCACTAGAAAAGTAGTCCGTAAAACTAGGTTAGGAATTTTAGCTTTGGCAGTAGCAATTAATTCTTTCGTTTCGGCGAGGGTGATTTGTCGGCGCATTCGATGTAGCACCGTATCACTGGCATGTTGTAAGGGCATATCTAGGTAATTACATACTTTAGGAAGTTCTGCCATTACATCAAATATTTCTAGCGGAAATTTGCTTGGATACGCATAATGTAAACGTATCCACTCTATCCCTTCTACCTCTGATAAAGCCCGTAATAATTCTGGAAGTTTTCTTTTTTTATAAATGTCTAAGCCATAGTAGGTTAGCTCTTGGGCGATTAGCATTAATTCTTTTACGCCTCTTCTTGCTAAGTTCTTTGCCTCCTCTACCAAACTTTCGATCGTTCTGGAGACATGCTTGCCCCTCATCAGCGGAATGGCACAAAAAGAACAGGTTCGATTACAGCCTTCCGATATTTTCATATAAGCGAAGTGCATCGGCGTAGTGGTCCACCGCTCCCCTATTAGCTCATGCTTATAATCTGCCTCTAACTTGGCGAGTAAACCGGGTAGTTCTAAAGTACCAAAATAAGCATCTACCTCTGGAATTTCCTCTTCTAAATCATCTTTATATCGCTGTGATAAACAACCCGTTACATATAGTTTTTCTATGCCTCCTTCCTTCTTCACATCTGCATATTGCAAGATCGTATTCACCGATTCTTCCTTTGCTCGATCAATAAATCCACAGGTGTTAATAATCACAATATTAGCGTCCTCTTTATCACTTTCATGGTCTACCTCAAAGTCGTTCCCTTTCAACTGTGTGATCAAATTTTCTGAATCTACTAAGTTCTTGGAACAGCCTAGTGTGATTACGTTTACTTTGTCCTTTCTGAGTGTTTTCGTCTTCAAATCTATTTTTTTTGCAAAGATAATATTTATATAATAGAAGTCAGAGTTCAGATGTCAGATCGCTGCGCTGTCAGATGTGGGATGTTGACTTGAAGCAGACTAGAATTTTGATATATTTGCCCAGCTAGATGCAATTCAACACGGAACTACTTCGTAGTCACACGGATGATACGGATCTGGGTAGGTCGAGAGCTGCACGTTGACTATTTTCTTTTAGAGTTTAAAACCTGACGGTCTAAGTCACTCACGACCTAAAAAATCCGTGGCATCCGCGTGGTTACGAAGTAACTCCGTGTTGAATTATGTTTAATTTGTCCTATTTTAGGGACACAAATTCAATAAATGAGAAGAGGAAAAATACTATTCACCAACCCCGGCATCCACCCCTACCTAGCCCAAAATCTAGAAAAAGCAGGCTTCGAGTGCCATTTCGACTACCATACGCCTAAAGAAGACCTAAACCTAGATGACTTCACAGGCGTAGTCATGAAAAGTCGCTTTAATGCCGATCAAGCATTTTTCGATCAAGCCCCCAATTTAAAATTTCTGGCAAGAGTTGGTGTAGGCTATGAGCATATAGATATGGCTTATGCGAAGGCGAAGAGCATCCCCGTATTATTATCGCCAGAAGGTAGCATGGATGCGGTGGGGGAACATGCAATCGGTATGATCTTATCATTGTTTAATAAATTAAATAAGGCAGACCGAGAAATTCGGGCAGGTCAATGGCTTCGAGAACCAAATAGAGGTATAGAGTTAAAAGGAAAAACAGTAGGGATTATTGGCTATGGAAATATGGGACAATCTATTGCTAAAAAGCTAAGTGGATTTGAGGTAAATGCTATTGCCTATGACAAGTATAAAACTGGCTTTGGAGATGCCTATGCTAAGGAAGTCGATTTGGAAACGTTATTTAAAGAAAGTGATATTATTAGTCTACATATCTACTATGATGAAGCCAACCATTATTTTGTTAATAAAGCATTTCTAGCCCAATTTAAAAAACCTATCTATGTCATCAATACCGCTAGAGGCTTGGTCTTAAATACAGCTGATTTAGTGGAGGCGATGAAAGACAACAGGGTACTTGGAGCAGGATTGGATGTCATCGAATATGAAAAGCAATCTTTTGAATCCTTTACAGCGGAACATTTGCCTGCACCCTATAGTTATTTGCTAGAAGCAGATAATGTGATATTATCGCCGCACATTGCAGGTTGGACGCAGGAGTCTAAGTTGGGCCATGCTCAGACTTTGGTGCGAAAGATATTGAGCCTTTAGAAAACACCCCAGAACTACGGAGTAGTTCAATATGA
>CAKZUM010000179.1 GCA_937921525.1 uncultured Saprospiraceae bacterium | reverse complement strand
AGTCAAAATCGTAATATGTAATTCATTGGAAAATGTTTGGGTCGATGGTTGAAGTTTGTAACTTCAACCTAATATTTTGAAAGTTTGTAACTTTCTTCCACTAATACATATTATAAAAACGACTTTTCGTTCGCCCTATTCACTTTGCAAAAAAAGTGGAATAAACGCTAATTATACTAACCAGTTCTAAACGATTTTAGAGGAATTATCAAAAAAAACACTCTTTATGATGGAAGGCATATTAAAAAATCAAGAATTTCAACAGAAATTAATCAACATCGCTGCAGAACAGGGAAAATCACAAATCGATGTTTACCGGGAAGCAGAAGGATATTTAAAAGAATTATATGCTGCTCAACAACCATTCGCTAATGTAGCAGCCATAGAGTTATCTAGTTTCATCTTATCTAGAGGTTATGATAAAACGATAGATGTCAACCCTACCGAAATAAAGGAGTTAACGAAAACTATGCGGAAGCATCCTGTCGCTTTTGTAATGACACATAAGACTTATATAGATATGTTAGTCTTGGCAGTAGTGCTAGCAAGACATGGTCTTCCACTACCCTACACCTTTGCTGGTGCTAATATGAATATGGTGGGATTGGGACAATTAGGGAAACAAAGTGGATTTATTTTCATTCGTCGCTCCTTTAAAGATAATCCCGTTTACAAAGCGACCCTAAGACAATTCATTGCTACTAGAGTTAATGAAAAAGCCCATTTCATGTGGTCGATAGAAGGTACTCGATCCAGAACGGGTAAGCTCGTATGGCCAAAGATGGGTATTTTGAAATATATCATGGAGGCAGAACAAGACTCTAAAGAGGAAGTTCAATATGTACCTGTTTCCATTGTTTATGATCTGATTCCTGATGTGTCTGACATGACAGAGGAAGGGAGAGGTAAAGCGAAAAAAGCAGAGAGCTTAACTTGGTTTATAGATTATGTACGCAAGATGGGCGATAAATTTGGTCGAATCTCTCTTAGATTTGGAGAGCCTGTTTTGATAAAAGAAAAACATACGGCCCCTATACCCGACTTAGAAGAAGAAAATCATGCAGCTCCGAGTCAGTTATCAAAATTTGCTTTTGAGTTGGTGCATCGAATTAATCAAATAACACCTGTTACGACCACCTCTTTGATTTGTACCTCCTTGTTAAGTAAATATGCACTGCCAAAGCGAGCAATTGAAAGTGATATAGCAGAGTTGATGAAGGTGATTGAATACCACAATCCTGATGCCTTAGTAGACAGAGGTAAACCAATTGGGGAGAGTGTTCGCATGGCTTTAAGTTTGTTGAATAGAGCTAAACTAGTACAAACACGAGGAGAAGGTTTGAATGCTAAATATGTCTTGTCTACAGAAAACTACCTATCTGCTAATTACTATTCCAATATGTCGGTACATCATTTATACCGTCGAGCATTTATAGAATTAGCATTAGAGCAAGTAAGAGAAATTACTTCAACAGAAAGATTATATGCCTTCTGGGAATCCATTCTGCAATTAAGAGACTTATTTAAATTTGAGTTTTTCTATTCTAATAAACCAACCTTCTGTGATGAAATAGAAGAAGACTTGAGCTTTTTCCATAAAGACTGGAATCAAAAAATTCAAGCGAAGAAAGATCCAGTTTTGACATTGGTCAAAACGCAAAAAATCATTACTGCTCCAACCGTTTTATACACCTATGTGGAGGCTTATCAAGTAGTAGGACAAGCACTCCTAAATTGGAAAACCGCACAAGCATTTGATGAAAAAATATTTATAAAAACTTGCCTTACTTTAGGAGAGGAATTAAAGTGGCAAGGGAAAATACAACGAATCGAAACCGTCTCTAAACCATTTTTGCTCAATGGTATTCGTTTAATAAAAAATAGAAATTTAGTCCCAACTAAAAAGGATAAAAAAGAAAAAGAAATCAAGCAATTTTTAAAAGAATTGGATGCCGTAGCAAAGGGGATTCATCGTTTACAAAAAATTACACTTGCCAAACCAGTAGAGCAATTTCCTAGTATTCCAATTGAAAGAGACATTGTCCCAGGATCTAAAACAGATAGTATTACTAAAGATATATTAGCAGGAGAATCTGGTGCACATATTGGGGCATTTTTCGATTTAGATCGGACAATCATTAAAGATTTCTCTGCTAAACAGTTTTTTCAAACTCGTGCATTAAGCGGCAAGATGACTTCCCAAGAAATTGTAGCACAGTTAGCTGGTGTCTTTTTATATGCTACTGGAGATAAGAATTTTGCAGCCTTAGCTGCTATGGGTGCCAAAGGGGTAAAGGGTGTTCCAGAAAAAGTATTTTTAGAAGTCGGCGAAGAAGTGTATAACAAACATTTAGCAGACGCCATCTATCCAGAATCTAGAGCATTAATAGCTGCGCATATTAGTAAAGGACATACCGTTGCTGTTGTATCGGCTGCGACCCCCTACCAAGTGAGTCCTGTCGCTAGGGATGTCGGGATAGAACATATTATGTGTACTCGAATGGAGGTAGAGGATGAAAAATTTACGGGTAAAATTTTAGAGCCAGCTTGTTGGGGAGCAGGCAAAGCACATGCTGCTAAGGAGTTGACAGAGCAATTTGATTTAGATCTATCCAAGAGTTATTTCTATACAGATAGTGCAGAGGACATGCCGCTGATGGAGATTGTAGGTAAGCCAGTAGCTATCAATCCAGATCCAAAATTATCTAACTTCGCCTTTCAAAATGATTGGCCTATTTATAGATTTGATGATGACCAACCGTCTAAACTAACTGGCTTAATTAGAACTGGTTTGGCAGCCAGCAGTTTGATACCCGGAGCTATGATGGGGATTGCAGCAGGATTAAATACTAGGTCTTGGGACAATGGTGTGAATACAATGATCGGTACGATTGCAGATTTAGTGACTTCTATTGCTGGGGTTCATTTAGCTGTTAAAGGAAAAGAACATTTATGGACGCATCGCCCTGCGGTTTTTATGATTAATCATCAGAGTAATGTCGATATGTTTATTGCTTCAAAATTGATTAGAAAAGATATTTCTGGTATTGCCAAAAAAGAACTACAGAACTATCCCATTATTGGACAATTGATGCAAGCAGGCGGGGTGATATTTATTGATAGAAAAAATAGCCAAAAAGCTATCGAAGCAATGAAACCAGCGGTAGATGCTTTAAAAAACGGAACCTCTATTGTTATTTTTCCAGAAGGGACTCGTAGTAGAAGTTATAAATTAGGGCCATTCAAAAAAGGGGCGTTTCATTTAGCGATGGAGGCAGGAGTACCCATTATTCCAATGGTTTTAAAAAATGCACATGATGTATTGCCAAGAGGGGCCGCCTTAATGAAGTCGAATGTTGTTAATGTGTGTATTCTTCCGCCTATACCTACCACTGATTGGACCAAGAAAAATTTGAATCAACAGGTAGCTATGGTTAGAGAATTATTTTTAAAAGAATTAGGACAAGAAGATACTAGTGAAAAGGTAAAAGGGAATGCGGCTTCAGATTAATAACATCTACTCTAGCTTTGGCACACGCCCCAAAATACTTCCCAATTTCATAGCCTTAGCAGAATCCCCCTCAATCTTTAATCGCCCTTGAATAAAGGCCGTTTGCAGATTAAGTTTCCCCCTAGCGATCCGCATCATATGTGCATCACTAATGGTAAACGTAACATCTGGAGCAGCTGCTTTTCCTTTTCTAACTACCCCTGGAGATTTATTCAAATCCACCTTCCATTGAGTAGGTACAGGTCCTGTCACTAAGAATTGAAATAAACCATTATTGGGTTTGATATGCTTCGCATTCTCTTTTAGATATTTTTTTAAATGAGTAAACAAAGCATCAGATTCTGCTTTAGTAGGCTTTTTCGGTGCAGCTACTTTTTTCTTTTTTGGCTTTCCTTTTTTAAGAATTTGCGTTTCTAATTCATTAGCAGCTTCTCTGAGATATTTTGTAAAAACATCTAAATCGGGCATAGAATTGGCATCGGAAGTCGGACTAATGGTAATCAATCCATCATAGCTAAAAATAGCAATGATTAATCCCATTCCATCTATAACTGGTGCAGACCCCATAACGGCTAATAATTTATGGCCATTAATATACAGAGGAAAAGGTGGCCCCGGAACATTCGTTATAGTAACGTTGAATGCAGGGTTATGTAGCTCTGATAAATGAAATCTAGAATAGATACGAGCTGCTTGATTCGCCAAACCAAATGGAACTGCCTCTGCCATATTAGCGAGTGTCTTCGCTCCTAGAGCATCTTGATAAGTCTTCCCTCTAATCGTATTTTCATTAATCACTTCTAGGCGTTCTATTGGGTCTTCTATATTGGTGGCTATTTGTATCAGCATATTAGAAATCTGATTACTCCCCTTCCCTTCTCCAGCTCCTCTAGTCGAAACAGGCACCATCGCTACTAATGGCTTCTGTGGCAATTTATCTTTTTCTAATAAATACCTTCTCAATGCCCCTGCACAGATGGCTAATAGCACATCATTCAAAGTACATTCCATAATACTTTTCAAAGCCTTTACTCGATCTAAGGATAAGATGGCTGTATTCCATTTTCTTCTGGCAGATACGATTCCATTCAAGGGGGTATTAGGTGCTGTAAAAGGGGCAGTCGGCAATTCTACTTTATTAGCTCTTGTTAAAAATCCAGCTTTTAAGGTAGCCGTCAATGCGTTACCAATTAGTTTAGGAAACTTAAAAGGATTTTTGGCAAAGCTAACGGCACTATTCAGAATCAAAGACAATTCATTAGGTAATGGTGCTGGGTGATAAGGTCGAGGTTCTGGAATTTTCAACACCTTATCGGTCATATCAAATATCAAACTTAAAATGCCTGCACCCGCCATACCGTCAATAGCGACATGGTGAATTTTACTAATCAATGCAACCGAACCTTTTGGTACTTGTGGCACATTATCCAAACCTTCTACAAAGGTAAAAGACCATAGGGGTCTTGACTGATCCAAAGGTTCACTAAAAATCTTGGAAGCAACAGATCGTAAATGTTTCCAGCTACCGGGCTTTGGCAAAGCGATATGATGAATATGTAAGTCAATATCAAAATTCGGATCGTCTACCCAATAAGGATAATCTATACTCATGGGTACATAGACCAGTCGCTTCCGCATTTTCGGCATTTGATGCAAGCGAGAATGAATGGTCTTCTTAAAAGTTTCAAATTCTAAGGATCCCTCTATCACAGCTACACTTCCAATATGCATGGGACTAGTATCTGTCTCGCCATATAGGAAAGCAGCATCCATACCAGAAATACTTTCTAAATTCGGATTATCTATTTGATCTAAGGAAGGTAGTTTATCTAAAGAGGATTCTTTTTTAGTAGCCATATTGTGATATTGATCGGGTTTTATTATCTGATCGAAAATAGCAAATAAATACCATACCTCCTAGCGTTCTCATAAAAAAAAAGATAAAATGAATGTTTGTAACTGACTTGTAACTCAGGATGTGTATTTTTACAAGAATCTAAAACTAATATCTAATGGCAAATAAAAAGGAAGAAACGGCATCATTTGTTCTTCGCTTTACGCAAAAAGTATTCCAATCAGAAGCAGGAGAACCAGAGGTTCAATGGAGAGGTAATATTAGACATGTACAGGGGGGAGAAGAAAAGCGTTTTTCAGAGTTTGACGATGCACTTGAATTCATTAGAGAAAAATTGGCTGATCTAACGATTCTTGCAATGGAAGATAAATCACCAGAAGAACAAAAAGGGATTTTAGCAAAAAGTTTTGATATGTGGAAGAAGATGGCTTTGACCGCCCCACAATTGGTATTGGATACCATCAAAGATCCTAAAAAACAGATGGAACAAATGCAAACGCAATTCCAGTCTGCTAGTGAAAATATCAGTCAAAAATTAGAAGAAACCATTGCTCAAAAAGTTCCTATAGATGATTGGAGAGTTTCCTCTAAATCTGACTACAAAAATTTGGTGAATTTGATTGAAAAATTATCTATGAATGTAGATCAATTAAATAAGAAAGTGGATAAGATGAGTAAGAAGAAATAATAGCTATTTATAGCATGTAAATGGCTTGATTGTCTGTTTGTTTGTAAGACTTTGACAACCTGAGTATCAAACCTATTTTTTTTAAAATCTACTTATAAATTAAATCTTTAACTATCTCCTTCCAATCACAAATAGCAGATCTAGAAGCAGCGAAAGCTACAGCACCTATTCAAGTTCAAACTTTGGGGAATTTCCAAGTATGGCGGGAAGGAGTACTTATTAGTGGGAAAGAATGGGGGCGAGATAAAACGGTTCAGCTATTCCAATTTTTAATTGGTTCTATGCACAGAAGGGCCTTGCATAAGGAACAAATTTTTGATCGACTTTGGGAAGATTTAGATACGAAGAGTGCTGCTCAAACGCTAAAAGTAGCACTACATGGAATCAACAAAACACTAGAACCTGATAGAAAAAAGAGAACAGAACCGCGTTATATTAAGCGACAAGGAATCACCTATCAATTGAGTCAAGAAGATATTTGGCTAGATGCCTATGCTGTCGAACAATATATAAAAATAGGGAATGAGGCAATTCTTACAGAACCCTCCATTGCGATAAAAGTATATCGAGAAGCATTAAATTTATATCAAGGCATTTATTTACCGAATAGATTATACGAAGATTGGAGCAGTGGAGAAAGAGAACGAATTCAATTATTGATTTTAAATACTACCGTTAGTTTAGGGGAATTATTATTAGAAGAAAATCCTATGGAAAGTGTTCGGCTTGCCCAAGAGGCTTTGCTGATTGATAGCACTTGGGAGGATGCTTACTGTCTACAAATGCAGGCGTACACCAAGAAAGGAAATCGACCAATGGCAATAAAAACTTATCGACAATGCGAGCAGGTTTTAAAGAAAGAATTTGGAATTTCTCCTTTGCCAGAAACTAAAAAATTACTTCAAACCATAGAAGCTAAGTAAGCTTATTTTACCACATAGGTACATAGATCACATAGCCTGTCTAACTATGTGATCTATGTATCTATGTGGTAAAAATATTATGTGGTTAGCAAAAAATACTACATGTCAACATCAGAAATAAAAATTCCATCACTATATTTATACTTAACGGAAGGCGTTCGATCTTTCAAAGAATGGATGCAATCCTTTAGCTTTAGAAGAAAATATCAGCCTGCTACAAAAGGAGATGGTCATCCAGTTTTAGTCATACCAGGTTTTTTGGGTAATGATATAAACACTATCCCCCTCCGTAATTTTTTGAAAAGAATTGGCTATAATGCTTATCCGTGGGAACTTGGAGTGAACCTCGCAAACTTTGAAGACATAGGTACATTAGAAAATAAAGTCAATGAATTATATTTAAAACATCAAGAAAAAATTAGCATTGTGGGTTGGAGTCTTGGTGGCATTTATGCCAGAGAATTATCAAAAAGAAACCCGGCAATTGTACGTCATGTCATCACCACCGGTTCTCCCTTTAGAGGCATCCATCAACCTAATCGAGTAGATTGGCTATTGCGTTTATTAAGAGGAAATGTGGAAGAAGAAGTTGGCGAAGACTTTATCAAGTCTATCGAAAAACCTACCACCGTTTTAACTACTTCTATCTATTCAAAAAAAGATGGGGCTGTCCCGTGGCAAACTTGTATGGAGGCGGTGGAAGATGATTTACATAAAAATGTAGAGGTGAATAGTAGTCATATTGGGATGTGTCATAATAAGGAGGTGTTGGTGGTTGTTGCGGATAGGTTGCCTATAAAGTAAACTTCCTCTTTCCCCGACCAAAATACCACATCATCACACCAGCAGGTATAAACATCACCAAACTATAAATAGCAGCAGGCACGGACAACTCTGGTTGTTGCAACAAGGTACTGCCTATCACAATCGCTAATGCGCCATTCTGAATTCCTGACTCAACGGCAATAGAAATTTGTTGAGGTAAATTCAGGTGAAACAATTTAGCACTAAAGAAGCCTAAACCCATAGTCAATACGATTAATAAAAAACTAATCCATCCTAACGTCCCCATATGATCTTTAATCAATTCCGTATTGGTAGCAATCACACTTACTAAGATGATGATGAAAATTAAGGCACTAGCTATGCGCGTAGGTTTATCCATTCGTAGCGCAAAATCTGGAAATCGATTTCTAATTAACATTCCAATTGAAACTGGAATAACTGTTATCGCTAATATCTGCATTATTGTTTTACCAACAGGCAATTGAATAGACTGGGAATTTTCTAGAAAATGACCTAAAGAAAAAGACACAATCAATGGAATGGTAATTACGGTTATAAAACTGCTGATCGCTGTTAAGGTGATTGATAATGCCGTATCCCCATTACTGACATGGGCAATTAAATTTGAGGTAACTCCTCCAGGACATGCAGCAAGCAACATAAATCCTACAGCAATCATAGGAGACAATCCTAACAGTTTCACCATAGCAAATGCTATTAAAGGCAAAATTATTAGTTGGTTTATTAAGCCGATAATAGTTGCTTTGGGATATAATAAGACTCTCTTAAAATCATCAATTACTAAAGACAATCCCATCCCCAACATGATGATAAATAAGGAGGCTGGTAAAATGGTGGTTGTCAATGAGGATGCTTCCATATTTTAAATAATTGAGAATTAAAAAATGAGAATGGAGTCAGATTATGTTTAAAAAATTAGAGTTCAAGAAAAAAATATTAAACACTACAGCCTCTCCATATCTGCGACTCAGTGTTCAATAAAAAATTGGCGACAGCTAATACAAATACTAGCTTTGTTATGAAGACTCTAATTCCTTCCCAAGTCAAAAACCTTTTCTCCCCCCACATAAGTCTCTAGCACTTTAACATCTCGAATAGTAGTCACATCTATTTTTAGAATATCTTTATCCAACACGACAAAATCTGCTAATTTTCCAACTTCTAAAGTTCCTTTAATGTCTTCCTCAAAAGAGGCAAAAGCCGCATTTTTAGTATAGGCTTTTAATGCTTGCTCTACATTGATTTTTTGTTCAGGTACCCAGCCATTTGGGTTTTTATCATCTAGCGTTCTCCTAGTTACAGCAGCATAAATTCCATATAAAGGTTGAGCTGGTGCAACTGGCCAATCACTACCAAACGCCAAGGTGGTATTGGCGTCTAATAAAGATTTGAAGGCATAAGTCGTTTTAATTCTTTCTGGACCGATTAATTCTTCTGCCCATCTTCCGTCATCTATGGCATGGTATGGTTGCATACTTGCGATGACTTTCAAATCCCCTAATCTAGGTATATCTTTTGGCGCAATATGCTGTACATGTTCTATTCGAAGACGTCTGTCTCTTTCTCCATTTTCTTCAACAACTCGATCATAAATATTCAACAAAGAATGGATTGCATCATCCCCTATGGCATGTACCGTTATTTGAGCATTACTTTTATCTGCCCCACTAATCCATTGATATAATTTTTCTCTACTATTAATAAAAAAACCTTTATCTGTTGGCTGATCGGTATAGCCTCTATGAAAGGCTGCTGTATGGGAACCCAAAGAGCCATCAACAAAACCTTTTAGCCCACCTGTTTTCAAAAAGTTGTCATCCTTCCTTACTAATTTTTCCAATTGCTTCCATTTATAAATTGGATCAATTGTATAGATTCGGACTGCCAATTTTCCCGCTTTGTTATATTTATCTGCGACTTCATAAGTGCCTAGACTATCTACATCATGCACAGAAGTCACCCCATTAGACAAGAAGTATTTCATTGCTGCTTCTAAGGCAGCTTCTTTCTTTTTCGGAGTCATTGGTGGAATGGCATCCAATACTGGATTCATCGCATTTCCTTTTAAGATTCCTGTGGGAAAACCTTTAGCATCTTTAATTATTTTACCACTACCTACCTCTGGCGTATTCTCGTCAATACCTGCCGCTTTTAGAGCTGCGGAGTTCGCCAATACCATATGTCCATCTAGGCGATAAAGTACGACAGGATTTTCTTTTGTATATTCATCAATCCATTCTTTCTTTGGCAATTCGCCACCCCATAAGGTATGATCCCAATTTCCTTCTAAAATCCATTCACCGGGTTTTAATGTTTTAGCATAATCCGCTATTCTTTTTGTAAATTCTTCTGGAGTGCTAGCATCTCTTAATTCTACACTCAATAGTGCATTACCTCCCATCATCAAATGTACATGACTGTCTATAAATCCAGGAGTAATAAACTGCCCTTTCATATCCACCACTTTTGTTTGATTCCCTTTATACGTTTCCATTGATTCAATGGACCCTACTGCTATCAACGTATCCGAGCTGATTGCCATAGCTTGTGCAGTTGGTTGTTGGTCATTTCCTGTCCATATAGTAGCGTTCGAAATAATTAGATCGGCTACTTGTTGATCTTCATTTTGACAAGCAATGAGTAAAGTTAATACTAGTAGAAAATAGATTTTTTGAAAAGGTCGTGACATGAAGCATTATTTGATAAGAAAAACTTTATTTGAAATTGGTCGTCGAGGTTTAAAACTATAACCATTAAGGTATCAGAAAAGGCTATTGAATACCAGCTTGTAATAGGGCGAAGGATGATGGCAGAAATTTTCAAAATGGCTGCCATCTTTTCCAATTCCATTCATCGTTACAATAAATATAAAACCCAATCCTAAAGGTAGGAAAAAAGAAAGGGTATAAAGAGCAGTTGTTTAAAATTCTACTCGATAGCTTAATATTGGAATAATACTCAATTGGGTAGTTTCACGTCGTTCAATTTGATTCGTATTATTATTATAAAATTCAAACCGTCTGGATACATTCTCTCGATTTGTCACATTCTGAATATTTAAACTCAATGAATGTACCACTCTCTTTTTATACCAACTATAATTGATTCCTAAATCTGCCCTCCAGTAAGTGGGCAAATTTTTTGTGTAAGGAATTTCATTAAAAATACTTTCCTGTGCTGCTATACTTGCCGCCTCATTGATAGGCGTATATCTCAAGGCACCGTTCAATAATATTTTTGCATTTACTCCAATTGTTCGTTTCGCTTTTCTACCAAAATG
>CAKZUM010000178.1 GCA_937921525.1 uncultured Saprospiraceae bacterium | reverse complement strand
TTCTTCAATGTAATTTTACACGAAGAAAATCCAGACTTCCGAGGTAATAAGATCATTTATGAGCAGATTCCCGGAAAGGAATAATCATTAAAATAATTATTTAAGGGTAGTAGAAATGTCATTTCTACTGCCCTTTTTTTTTTTTTTTGCCTTTTATATTAGGGCAAACGAAAAGTCAAAATCGTAATATGTAATTCATTGGAAAACATTTGGGTCGATGGTTGAAGTTTGTAACTTCAACCTAATATTTTGATTCTCTACCGTACACTTTTAGGTTCTTTGGCAAATACTATAAAAAACTATAGGATCGTCGAGGTTTGTAACCGCGATGCTATACGATAATCATACTGCATCGAGGTTACAAACCTCGACGATCTGTTCCAGAAACAGTATTTCTTAAAAAAATTAAAAAGTGTACGGTAGAGAATATTTTGAAAGTTTGTAACTGTCTTCCACTAATACATATTTATAAAAACGACTTTTCGTTCGCCCTATTTATGATATAACAATCGTTTAGGATACAGTAGAATAAAGAGGGTAGGACTGCAAGTGTTATTAAATACAGATTATAAGAAATTAAAATTGAGAACATTTCATAGTTGACTAGAAAACGTTTACAAGATTCCTTTCCATTTGATTAATAATTTGTTTTTCAATAATACTTAACAGTCCAAAATGGGGGGTGTCGATTTTAGAAAATACGCTTACAGCGTATATTAAAATTTCTAAAATCATTTCATTGTAAGTGACCAATGATTCTCACTAAACCTGTAAAGTACAGGAAGGGGGGACTTGGTAAATAAGCTAAATGCCTGTTGCATTAGTGGGCTTATTTGATTCTCTTTTGTGGTAAAGTAAAAATGGGGAGAAAGGGAGTAGTGTTTTATAGCAATTCTAAAATTAAATCTTCGGAGGATAATATAAAGCTGAAGGGGAAATCTTATTTTCTAAATTCAAAAAGTTTAAGACTGTTTAACCGTACTTATGTCACAAATATAGACCAGAAAATACTGCAAGGCAAGTATTTAAGTCGCTTTTTTATAGATGATGATTTACCGTTAAATGTAATAGATTTATAGACAATAAATTATATGATAAAATACATTATAATTTTTTAATAAGTATAATAAAAATATAATTTCATTGAGAAATAGGAATTTGAAGCTAGTCTGTTTGGACTTCAATTAAATGAAAAACATAAAAAATAAAAAACACGATTCTTTGTGACATGACTAATAGTTTAAGTTATTTTTAAATAACTAGGATTAGAGTTTGGCAGTTCATTTGCATATATAATTGTATCCTTTTATGTACCTTTCTAAATACATTCCCCTAAAATAATAGACTTACTTATTATTTTTGAACAAGTCTGTTCGCCCTGTTTTTACAAATTACATCAGAAAACCTAGTTATGGTTTTGTTACCAAAAAACTATTTTAAAAAACTTATCTGTCTAATATACTGTATTGGGGTGTCCTATCTATTCACTTCTATAGCGGCAGATAATAATCCAATAATATACTTTACGAATCTAACCAAAAAAGACGGGCTATCTAGTAACTTTATCAATCAAATTATTAAAGATAAACAAGGACTTATATGGATTGCAACGAATGATGGACTCTGTAGATATGAAACCCATGATCGGATTAAAATTTATCGAGCGGATCCAGATAATCCAAATACGATTCAATCGAGTAATATTTGGACTATTTATGCAGATAGTAAGGATAACTTGTGGATTGGTACTCGACATGGAGGCTTAACTAGATACCACCAACCAACAGGTATTTGGACTACCTTTAAACATATAGAGAATGATTCAAGCTCTATTAGTAACAATGAAATTTTATCTATTTTAGAAGACCACCAAGGCAGAATATGGGTGGGAACAGAAAATGGTTTAAATTTATTTCAGTCAGAAACGGAAACCTTCGTTTCATTCAAAATTCAAAGAGAAAACCCCGAAGGGTTACAAGGAAAAGCGATATTATCTATATTGGAAGACACCCAGCATCGACTTTGGATCGGTACATGGGGAGGTGGCTTGCATTTAATGCTGATGGATTCTGATAAAGATATTCGTAATAGTACTTTTCGAAACTTCAAACCTTTTAAAGATAAAGGTTCTCATAATATATGGAGTATCGTGGAATATCGTTCCAAACAATTATTGATTGGATCGCATGGTGGTGGCTTGATTAAAATGCAACTTCCAGAAAATGCTTCTACTAATAAAGCTGCTCAAAATTGGACTCCTGAATTTCAACGATACCAACACCTTCCTGATAAGCCCAACAGTTTGTTACATGACGATATAAAAGATATAAAAATAGATAAAGATGGGGTCGTATTAATCGCTACAGCCAGAGGTATGAATTATATTCCAATTGAGCGTTTATTTCCTACTACAGAGGTAGATCCCCTGACCGTAGAATTTTCTAAAATAACTAGAGAATTCCAAAATCCAAACAGTATATTGACCAATACACTAACAAGGTTGTTCCGAGACGATCAAGGAATGCTTTGGATTGGTTCTGCTGGAGGGATTAGTATTCTTAATCCTTTAATCAATCAGTTCAAGCAATTTGAATTACCAGGGGTTTTTATTGATGATCGTTATCGAAATATAATTACCATTGATGATAAAGGAGATGTGTTAGGACTTTCTTCTGAGACTGGTTTATCAAGATTTAACTTTAAAGAAGAACGAAAAATTGATTTGTTTTCAAATAATATAGCACTAGATAAGCAGGTAAATACGCTATTTGCTTCAACAGATAATCAAATATTTTTAGGGTCAGATAAAGGTATCGCTACGTTAAATCGTATCAATCAAACTACTAAATTTTATCCATTTTCTTCTTCTTTTCCTAATATGAATAATCTTTATATTAAGCATATCTATAGAGATAAAATTATCGGTAGAATATGGGTGGCAACGGATAATGGATTAATCATGTTAAATGATAAAACGGGTGTTTATCGCTTGTTTACCAATAATCCACATGATCCAAGTTCTATAAGTGACAACTCTATCAATCACTTTCACGAAGATAAATTGGGAAACTTATGGATTTCCACATACACAGGTTTGAATCGCATAAGTTTATCTAATTGGAAAGAAAATCCGACATTTGAGTTGTTTCATTCCGAAGCATCCAACCCTGCTAATAGAATACCTTTAAACAAAATTCTTACCGTTCAAGAAATAGATGGCATTTTATATATAGGCTCTACAAATGGATTGATGGCTTACAATCTACAAGATAAAAAAGCTACTAATTTAAGTGAAAATGGCAATAAATTTTGGATTCGAAGTTTAGCAGCCAGCAAAGACGGAAATCTATGGGGCGCTACAACAGAGAATTTATTTTTCTTTAATACGACAACAAAGACTTTCAATGTATTTGAAAAAGAAGATGGATTGTTAGATACTGATTTTAAAATAAATAGTGGATATAGAGATACGGAAGGAAATATTTATTTTGTTCATAAGAAGGGTATCATTGAAATTCCTTCTGGTAAAATAAAAAGTAATGAAATACCTCCAAAATTGGTTATTACGGATATTCGAGTATTAGATAATAAAGAAGAACAATTGAAAGATGGTACTGCATTGAATAAGTTGGAAATTAATAATAATACCTATTTTCTATCCCTAAAATTCGCAGCTCTAAATTATAATCGTCCCGAGAAAAACCAATATGCTTTTCGGCTAAAAGGATTTGAGGATCGCTGGAATTATTCAAATCACACGGAAGCAGTTTATACGAATCTTGATCCCGGTAACTATGTTTTTCAATTAAAAGCTTCCAATAATGATGGGGTATGGAATAATGACCTACTAGAATTTAAAATCACCAAACATCCTGCTTTTTGGCAAACGGTATGGTTTAAAATGGGTTGCTTTTTATTTGCTTGTTTTATAATTCTTACTGGAGCTAAGTTGTATAATAAAACATTGTCAGATAGAAATGTTTTATTAGAAGATCACAATCAAAGCTTAAATATGGAAATAGAGGAACGCCAAAAAGTCCAATCCATTTTAGAGGATAAAGAACAGCAGTTACAAGCTTACAATCAGAAACTGATCCGATCTAATAAAGAGCTTGAGCAGTTTGCATATATAGCTTCTCATGATTTAAGATCTCCATTGACTACAGTTATTAGCTTTATCAATATTTTACAAAAAAGTATTGCTAATAAGTTAAATGCCAGAGAACATGAAATGATGGGTTTTATATCCAAAGGGGCAGAGAACATGGAGCAATTAGTCAATGCTATTTTAGAATTCTCCAAAATTAATAATGGGGGACTTGAATTAAAAATGTTCTCTCCAACTAAGCTACTAGAAGTTATACAATTGGAATTATCTGCTAGCCTGCAAACAAAGAATGCAAAAATATTTATTGGGACATTACCAGATTCTATTGTAGCAGACCGAGTAAAAATTAAGCAGTTATTACAAAACCTAATTACCAATGCCATTAAATTTTCCAGAGATGGAGTAGTGCCTATCGTTCAAGTATCTTGTATATCAGAAAAAGACTATTGGCAATTTCAAGTAGTTGACAACGGGATAGGTATCGACAAAGAGTATAATGAAAAAATATTTAAATTATTCCAACGCTTACATAGCGCCGCACAATATGAAGGTACGGGCATAGGATTATCTCTCTGTAAAAAAATAGTAGAGCTACACGAAGGAGAAATTTGGGTAGAAAGTGAGAAAGGAAAAGGGAGTACTTTCTTTTTTACAATTTTAAAAGAACCCAAGCAACTGGTGGTCGAAACCATACATAATATAAAAGACGCTGACTTCGTAGAGAAAGAAGGGGCAAAAGATGCCGTCCAGATGCACAACTTTTGACAGAAAGACACAGTAGGATGCAGCAGACCGCTGATAGCAGTTTGCTATTTTCAGTATTTGAAGTTGTTTAAGACTGTAGACTGAAATTAGTTATACATTTTTAAACAACTTCTTTGTATTTAACATTTATAGAAGATCATAGTCACCAAGAAATTTTTATTTTTTTCTAAATATATCATGCTTAGTTCTGCGATTTCTCCAATAAGCGTAGATGAACCCGCCAATAATTCCACCTGCCACATTACTAATTAAATTACTGGTTGAAAGCGTACCTTCATTTAAAAAATGAAAGAGACTCATACCTACAAATAAACCACTACCAAATCTAATTAAATCTTGTTGAAAATTCATAGTCTTTTTATTATACATTTTTAAGCAACTTCAATAGTAGTCCAAAAATAATCAATCAATTGGAATAATTCTTTATGGAGTGGTACTTTTGGGTTTAGAAAGCTCTTAGTAACGAGGAGATAATAAATGTACATTCTTGGGTAGCTTATTTTTTTCTTAGTTTTCTCTTGAAAGCGAGAGTATTGTTGATACTATGACCGATCCTGCCTGCGTGCCTTGGCAGGCAGGTTCAAGAGGAAAATAAGATGAATGAGCGATCCCGCAGGGTGAATGTCCTAAGACATTCAAGCAAATGAACCGCAAAGCGGACGGGCTGGCAAGAAGCAGCCAAGA
>CAKZUM010000177.1 GCA_937921525.1 uncultured Saprospiraceae bacterium | reverse complement strand
AATATGGAGCAATGGATAAAATTCTTTCTTGTTGGTGTAATTGAAACATCAAAAAATTCTATTCAAGTATTTAAAGACATTATTGAATTGAGAGATAATATTGAACGAGAAAGATTTCCAAAGCTTGGTAATAAATTAGAGAATAGTCATTTACTATTAAGGCAATTATTTAAGCTGCCAATAATTGATATTCAAACTTGTGCCTTTATTATAAAATCTTCCAGAACAACAGCTAGTAGATTAATTGATAGTTTTATCGAGCTTGAAATATTAGAGGAATATACTGGATTTAGACGAAATAGGAGATACATTTTTAGAGAATATGTGGAGTTATTTAAAAAGTAATTTCAAGAATTTATCAAAATAAAGTATTGTTTAATGAGATGTCCACCACCTTAAATGGTTTGGTGGTAGTCTCGTTAATAACTAATATGTTAAGGTACTTGTTGGTGAAAAAAATATATATCGTTACCAAAATGAAGAAAATAACAACCGAAAAATTTCGAGGCTATACAGGAGCGAAGCAGAATCCTGATGGAAAGTGGGTTTGTGGTGGATTTTACTGCCATTTTAAAAAACAACAAGGTAACATTTGTTTCTACCGCCAGATTTACCAAGAATTGTCGCATCACTTCCTGATTGAGTCATCAATAAAGGTATTCTCTATACGATGCTTTTTGTAAGCATCAATTTAGCAAGCCCTATTTACAGGCAGATGAAACCATTCTCACCATTCCTGTAGTAATACATTTTTAAACAACTTCTAAGTCATTTATCACTAAAGCAAATGTTTTATTCCTTATTTTTGCCCTTCTTAGAAAAAATTAAATCGATCTAGACTTTATATTTTATTCTGTATGAGCAATTCCGCAAATTCACCCATCAATCAGTCTTGGAAATCAAGTTTAGATCGAGTAAATAAAATAATTATGACTTATAATATTGCAACCCTTCCTGGCGACGGTATCGGACCAGAGGTAGTAGAACAAGCAGTAAAAGTAATGAATGCCATTGGTCAAAAATTTGGCCACACTTTTAAATTTACTTACGCACCCGTAGGTGCTACGGCAATTGATTCAACTGGAGAACCTTACCCAGCAGAAACGCATGAATTATGTATGAAATCTGATGCGGTACTATTTGGTGCTATTGGAGATCCAAAGTATGATAATGACCCTAAAGCAACTGTTCGACCAGAGCAAGGTTTATTGAAAATGAGAAAAGATTTAGGTTTGTTTTCCAACATCCGACCAGTTGCTCCTTTCAAATCTTTGTTGCACCGATCTCCCTTAAGACAAGATTTAGTAGAAGGGGTTGATTTTGTGGTGGTTAGAGAATTGACAGGAGGAATTTATTTTGGACAAAAAGGTCGATCAGAGGATGGTAATGGTGCATTCGACACCATGTATTATACAAAAGATGAGGTTAGGAGGATCGTGGCATTGGGTTTTGATTATGCTAGAAAAAGAAATAAACGATTGACAGTCGTTGATAAAGCGAACGTTCTTGCTTCTTCTAGATTGTGGAGAGAGACGGTTCAAGAAATGGAACCAAACTACCCTGATGTAACCGTAGATTATATGTTTGTGGATAATGCTGCTATGCAAATTATTCAATGGCCAAAGAAATTTGATGTGGTGGTGACGAGTAATATGTTTGGTGATATTATTTCCGATGAGGGGAGTGTTATTACTGGTTCTTTAGGCTTGTTACCTTCTGCGTCTATCGGTACACATACAGGTGTATTTGAACCAGTACATGGCTCTTATCCACAGGCAACTGGAAAGGATATTGCCAATCCGCTTGGTACCATTTTATCTGCTGCTTTATTATTAGAGTTAGGTTTAAATCTAGTAGACGAAGCGAAGGCAGTAAGAGCGGCAGTAGATGCTTCTATGACAGCAGGGGTAGTGACAGAAGACATTGCTGAAGGTGGGAAAGCATATAAAACTTCGGAAGTTGGCGATTGGTTAGCTAAAGAAATTTTGGCTGACGTAACGGCATAAAATATATTGAGCTTGGCGGTTTTGTCGCCAAGCTCAATACATTCTAAATAGAAAGATACCTGAATTAAATGTTTGTTCTTTTTTCATTGAAAAAAAGAACCAAAAATTCTAGTCCAAAAAAACTCCCTCCGCTCAAACAGTTTTTGGACTAGCCAACCCGCCTAAACGTTGACCACAAAATGTCATAAGAATAACAGTTATTACTGTAAATTTAGATATTGATTTTAGCATCATGTCTAAAAATTACGCTTTCTCTCCATGTACATTTCCGGACTCAAAGGTTCTACAAATCCATATTGCTGATATAAATCAATCATTTTTTTTATATACATAAGCATTCAGTATTGGCTATCGCCAATGAAAAAAATTGAACGCTGAGACGCAGAGTTGCAGAGACTTAGCTATATTTTAACTACACTTAACTCTGCATCTCTGCGTCTCCGCGTTCCAAAAACTATCATTGGCGACAGCCAATTTTGAATAACTACTAAGTACATTTAGCTTTTACTTTGAATGTGGTTTTATGTCTCAACCAGAAATATTTATGTATATACCATAGCCAAGGAACGCAGGCAGGCTTTAACTTGACACTTGAATTTTTCAAAGCTACCTTCTCCTTTACTTCACTCCAGTAGCAATAAAAATATTAACCGAAGCCTTTGCATCCGTATCACAAGAATCTGCACAACAATTAGCATTCACACAATCTACTGCAACCTCTTTAAATCCAGCTGCTTCAAACCATTGAATAATATCTGTTCGCTCAAAACCCATCCAACGATCATTTTGTTCGGTGACTAGAAAATCAAAATTATGCTTATCTAAATCTGTGATAATTAATTTTCCACCAGGCTTCAAGGTTCTGTAAATTTCTGCAATAGCTACCGCTGGACGCTCCACATGGTGCAAATACATGTTTGCTAAAGCGTAGTCCAATTGGTTATTGGCTATTTGAATATTTTCAGATTCCGAAACAATGTAGTTGATATTTGATTGGGACTTGAATTTGTTTTCCATTACTTGTAGCATACCTTCTGATTCATCTACCGCAGTAATATGAATCGGCAAACTAGCCAAACCTTCTGTAATAAATCCAGAACCTGCCCCAATATCTGCAACTTGTAAATCTGTTTTTAGCTCCATTTGTGCGATTGCTTTTTCTCGTACAGCTACTGGAAAAAAATCACTGCGCATACTATCCCAATCTTGGGCAACGGTTTCAAAATATTTTTTACTGCTCATTTTAATATTGATTAGATGGTTAGAAATGGTGCAAACTCATATTATTTCTTATGGGTGTAAAACAAGTCCAAGCCAATTGATCCGATCACTTACAGTGGTCGGATCAAGCTGCACGTTTCATCGGACCACTGCAAGTGGAATGTCGTCAACTTAAGGAACTAAATACGCATAATTCAACGCAGATTTAAATGATTTTATAGGTCGCCTGTATTAGAGGTGTTCCCTAGGTCGAGAGCGTGACGTACCTGTATGGTGGCTTTCAACTGTCAACATCCTTTACGACCTACAAAAATCCATATAGCTACGAAGTAGCTCCGTATTGGAGTAGTATGTATGTACATCGTAATAAAAAAAGTCAACGCTTAGATACACGACCTACAAAGATCCAAAAAAAAATCCGTGTAGCTACGAAGTAGCTCCGCGTTGAATTATGTCTTATAAGCTGCCTAGTTTTTCTTAAGTTGACGACATTCCACTACAAGTGATCCGATAAATAAATTTGTCGCCCCAACTTTGTTTTACACTCAATTTAATTTCTATTTCTTATAATTTTCGTAGCCCATCTTTTCTAATTTCTCATATTTCTTAGCGACACTTTCTTCTAGTTGTCGCTTATAGCTTACCATTTTATTTAAAATCTCTGCATCGCTGGTGCCTAAAATTTGTGCGGCTAGTAGACCTGCATTTTTGGCGCCGTTTAAGGCTACTGTAGCTACGGGTACTCCTCCCGGCATTTGTAGTATGGATAAGACGGAATCCCACCCGTCAATGGAATTGGAAGATTTGATGGGTACGCCTATGACTGGTAAAGGGCTTAGGGAGGCCACCATGCCTGGTAGGTGTGCGGCTCCGCCTGCACCTGCTATGATGACTCTGATTCCTTTTTTGTGGGCGTTTTTGGCAAAGTCGAATAGTCGCCCTGGTGTTCTGTGGGCGGAGATGATTGTTAGGTCAAACTCTATTCCTAGGTCTTTTAGTATGTCTGCGGCTTGGCGCATGATTGGGAGGTCGGAATCGGACCCCATTATTATTGCTATTTTTTTACTCATGTTTTTTTGTCTATGACCGAATTCCCATGACTGCGTCATGGGTTACAAGATCTCGTCCCGTTGGGACTGTTCTTGTAGGATTCTCTTTGGGTGCTCTCTATCTTCTCATGACTGCATCATGGGTTACAGCGTTTCGCCTCCCATGACTGCGTCATGGGTTACAAGGTCTCGTCCCGTTGGGACTGTTCTTGTAGAATTCTCTTTGGGTGCTCTTCCCATGACTGCGTCATGGGTTACAGCGTTTCGCCTCCCATGACTGCGTCATGGGTTACAAGGTCTCGTCCCGTTGGGACTGTTCTTGTAGGGGTGCTCTCTTTGGGGTTTGGGATTCGTTATTTGTTATTTAAACAGTTATAGATTTTAGGAGTTGTTGTACTTTTTTGGCTTTTGTTCGGGCTTCTGTTAGGCTATCAGCTATGACTGTTACGTGGCCCATCTTTCGGAATGGTTTTGTGATCGCTTTTCCGTAGATATGGACTTTTACGCCTTCTATGGCTAGACATTCTGCTAGACCTTCATAATATACAGGGCCAGTGTGGTCTGGATGCCCCAAAAGATTCACCATAATAGACGGACTGGTCATTTTGGTGCTTCCTAAAGGGAGATTGAGAACTCCTCGAAGGTGTTGCTCATATTGGGAAGTTATTGCGCTGTCTATCGTGTGATGGCCGCTATTGTGTGGTCTGGGGGCTACCTCGTTTACTATAATTTCTCCTGCTTTATTTAGGAATAACTCTACGGCTAATAAGCCACAGATATTGAAGGCTTCTATTATTTTTTTGGCTAGTTCGATTGCTGTTTTTTCCTGCGCTGATGTGAGTGCAGCTGGGCAGGAGAGAAATTCTACCAAATTTGCTGTTGGATGAAATTCCATTTCTACTGGGTCGAATGCTTTTATTTCTCCACTTTCATTGCGGGCCACTACAACGGCTATTTCTTTTTCTATAGCTACTAAATCTTCCACCATACATGGGCCTTCTAATAGTTTGCTGCTTACGTCATCCATTGTTCGGATGACCGCGACTCCTTTTCCATCGTAGCCTGCTAGTCTGGATTTTTGAACGAACGGGATAGCTCTCGTTCCGTCCAATATTGATTCCATCAATAGTTCTTTGGAATCATATAGTTGAAAATCTGATGTTGGAATTTTATGCTTTGCATAAAATTGTTTTTGTAAGCCTTTGTCTTTGATAATACTCAAAGACTGTGGGTTCGGGTGGACTGTTTTACCTTCTTTCTGTAAAACAGCCAAAGCTTCTGTATTAACATGTTCTATCTCAATCGTCAACACATCCATTTGGCGACCAAATTGTAGAACGTCTTCATACTCTTTAAAGCTCCCTTCTGTGAATCCTTGACAATAGGGCCCTGCTGGGAAATCTTTAGACGCATCCAAACAATGGATAGGCAATTCCCATGGACTTGCTGCTTGGCACAACATTTTACCTAATTGACCAGCTCCTAATATCCCAACTTTTGGAAAATTTGACATAGTTTTTTTTTAGATTGCTGCGCTGTCAGATCGCTGCGCTGTCAGAAGCATCATACGGTCAACATCATACATCTGACTTTTGACAGTTCCGTTAGCGTCAGCTAACCAGAACGATCTGACCTCTGACTTCTATTATTTATTTCTCAATATATTCATCCACCGAATACCGTCCAGCCCCATTGAACATCAATACCATATAAGGGATCAGATACAACAAAGCCATTTCCATTTTCTTAAGTGGATCACCACCATGAACAATAAATGCAGCAACCAACATTGTAATAACTAATGGAGCAGCCGCTAGTCTCGTAAACAACCCAATCACCAATAATCCAGCACACAATACCTCTGCAAATACGGCTAAACCTAAAGAGGCTTCCATACCTATACCTAATGGATCACCGAATTTGATGGGATCGTCTCCAAACAATTTATAAAACTTACCCATTCCGTGGTTGACTAACATTAAGCCACCAAAACAGATTCTTAATAGCAATAAGGATAGGTCGGTTAATCGTCCATCTTCTTGGAAACCTAAGGGATTTACTAGATTCATTTTTAGCTTTATTAAAAAGTAATTGAAAACATGGAAGACACTATATGCTTTTTTCAACCACATAAACACTATATGTCTTTTTTACCACATAGGTACATAGGTCACATAGTTACGCTTTGCTATGTGACCTATGTACCTATGTGGTAAAAAATTACTTAACTAGTTGGAGTTGGCTTTAGTCAACTATATAGTAAACAGAAACAAAAGTAAAAAAATAAGGTGAACCAGTATTAACTGATTCACCTTATTTTTATAAGAAATTATTGAATTGCCTACAAATAGTAAGAGTATGTTTAAAATTACTACTCTTTCTTTGCTGGCTTTTTCTTAGGCGCCGCTTTCTTCTTCGTTGCTTTCTTTTTCTTTTCTTTAAAAGAACCCGGCAACTCCTCCTCGATGTAGGCTTTTACTTGTTCCCAAGTTAATTCCTTTGCCTCTTCAGAAGTCATTCGCTTACCTTCTTCATTTTTAGGTAATTTGATACTCTTCTTCTTAAATCGAATAAACGGCCCCCATCGACCATTCTCAACGGCTACTTTCTTATCCTCCCATTTATGAATATAACGATTAGCTTCTTTCTCCACTTTCTTTTCAATCAATTCATAGGCTTCATCCAGCGTAATCGTTGCAGGATCAAACCGCTTAGGAATATTCACGAATAAGCCGTTCCATTTAAAAAATGGTCCAAATCTGCCCTTTCCTTGTTGGATCGGCAGACCTTTGTAGGTGCCAATTGGCTCGTCTTCTTTTCGTTTAATAAGAATCAACTCCTCTGCTCTTTCTTTGGTCAATTCTATCGGATCTTCTCCTTTAGGTATGGAGATATAGGCATCACCATACTTGATGTAAGGGCCAAATCTGCCGATTGCTACGGACACCATAGTCCCTTCAAATTCTCCTAAATCTTTAGGCAATTTAAAAGCATCCATCGCCTCCTCGAAGGTAATTAATTCTAAAGATTGACCTGGGCGGAAGTTTCCATATTTCGGCTTTTCGTCTTCCCCTAGTTCTTCGGTCGTTCCCATTTGTACAACAGGTTTTCCGAATTTTGTCATTCTCACTAAAACCGTCCGACCTGTTTCTGGGTCTTTACCTAATATACGCTCCCCTACTGCTCTATCCGCATTAGCAATTGTATCCTCTACTAATGTTTGGAATGGCGTATAAAAGCTTTTCAGCATTTTAGTCCATTGCTCATCTCCATTAGCAATATCATCAAATTTTGATTCGATTTCGGCAGTAAAGCCGTAATTCATTATCTGATCGAAATGCTGGTCTAAGAAATCCACTACCACTATGCCCATATCCGTAGGATATAGTCGATTACTGGTAGCACCTGTTATTTCCGTTTCTTCTTTTTTACTAACTACATTATCTTTCAATTGAAAGACGGTATATTTTCGTTCTACCCCTTCTCTACTATCTTTGACCACATAACCTCTGGCCTCCTCCATGATTCTACTAATCGTTGGAGCATAGGTAGACGGTCGACCAATTCCTAATTCTTCTAATTTCTTTACCAAACCTGCTTCTGTAAATCTAGCAGCAGAACGGGTAAATCGTTCCGTTCCCGTCATGACATTCAAGTCCAGTACTTGATTCACCGTTAATGGTGGTAAGATACCTTTTGCTTCGCCTTCCTCCTCATCATCTTCCTTAGATTCTATATATACCTTTAAAAATCCATCAAATTTTAAAACCTCTCCCAAAGCCTTTAATCTTGCAGAAGGATCTGTAGAGACACCGATATTGACCGTTGTTTTTTCTAATTCTGCATCAGCCATTTGAGAAGCAATTGTTCGCTTCCAAATTAATTCATATAAGCGTTGTTGGTCTCTATCTTCCGTAACCTGCTGTGCCTCTATATAAGTAGGACGAATCGCCTCATGGGCTTCTTGAGCGGTTGCATCTTTACTCTTGTAGCGTCTAGTATTGACGTAACTTTTGCCGTAATCCTTTTCCACTACGTCTGCTATATTCTGCAATGCCACCTCACTTAAATTTTTAG
The DNA here is from genome assembly GCA_937921525.1 of uncultured Saprospiraceae bacterium. Taxonomy (GTDB): domain Bacteria; phylum Bacteroidota; class Bacteroidia; order Chitinophagales; family Saprospiraceae; genus JAFMDF01. The sequence goes on along the minus strand of CAKZUM010000177.1, from coordinate 1,438 downwards.
AATCCGTTCTCATGTAGGTGATATGTCCTTGCTCATATAATCTTTGTGCATTGGACATCGTTCGCTTTACGGCAAACCCTAACTTTCTACTCGCCTCTTGTTGCAAGGTAGAAGTTGTAAAAGGTGGTGCAGGCTTTCGCTTGGCAGGCTTTACTTGAATATCATCTATTTTGAAAGTTGCATTTTGGCATTTTTTCAAAAACCCCTCCGCAGCTTCTGGTGTATCATATCTTACAGCAGACTCCGCCTTCAAAGCAACCATCTTGCCTTGTTCATTTTTTACATCATATATGGCAGACACCTTATAATAAGGTGTAGAAACGAATTTTCGGATTTCTCGCTCTCGTTCTACTACTAACTTAACCGCAACAGACTGAACTCTACCAGCAGATAATTTACCTTTCACCTTCTTCCAAAGGGTCTCTGATAATCTAAATCCTACCAGTCGATCAAGTATTCTTCTAGCTTGCTGCGCATTGACTAAATCCAGATTTACCGTTCTAGGTATCGTGATCGCATTTTGGATCGCCTTCTTCGTAATTTCTCTAAAAACAATACGCTTCGTTGTATGCTCATCCAAGCCTAGCTCTTTACATAAGTGCCAAGCAATAGCTTCTCCTTCTCGATCCTCATCCGTCGCGAGCCATACTTCGTCTACTTTTTTGACCCAATCTTTCAGGTCTTTCACCACTTTCGTCTTTTCAGGAGAAACGATATAGGTTGGTTGAAAATCGTTTTCAATGTCCACCCCTTTCTCGTTCTTTTGCAAATCTCGGATATGGCCCATGCTGGACTTTACCTTGAAATCCTTCCCTAAAAACTTTTCAATTGTCTTAGCTTTGGCTGGTGACTCAACAATTAAAAGGTTTTTTGGCATAATACGATGTTTTATTAGTTTATTATTAATGGATTTTATTCTAATCGAAATAACAGATTATTGCTATTGTGACAACACAATACACTATAATAATAGCTAGATCGCTAATTTCAACTGGACTGCAAATGTATTAAAATTTGTAACAGAAAAAACAGTCAATCCTATTTTGGTAAGTTAATAGATAGTAATTAGGCTTGGAAACAAAAATTAGTCCATTAAAGAAAGATTGGATGAAAGGTACTGACTTTCAGCTATTTACTAAAATTTTTTGTTGGAATGAAACAGTTGTTTTTAATGATATTTTTTTATTTGAAATTTCTTTGAAGACCTTTTTATTCCTCTATAAAGTTCAAATAGCTTTCTCTAAGCTATGTCTAAAATTTGCTGGACAATGGGAAATTGTCCAGCAAAACGGACACTTCTTGTCCAGCAATTTCCCATTGCTGGACAAATTCATTTTCGATAATTTATCCTATCAGCAGTATACTATAGAACCACTAACCCCTCTTAGAATACTTATGATTCCTATTCATTTCATGTACTGCCTTTTCTATACCATCA
>CAKZUM010000176.1 GCA_937921525.1 uncultured Saprospiraceae bacterium | reverse complement strand
AACAATAACTTGAACATCTAGGACGGAATCTTTTGACCTCATTTTCTCTTAAAAAATACTTCCGTAGCTAGGCTATGCAAGGATTTTTTAAGAAAAACTGAGAACAAAATCTTCTCGTCCAGATGACCAACTTATTATTTCATCGTTACTTAATAAAAGAAAAAAATGGTAACAATTTGATTGGTATGTAAAGAAATTCTCTATTCTATACCTACCTTTACCCTTGAAATACTCAAAAAATGAGCCGAACCTTTATATTGTTATTTTTAATATTTTTATGTAGCCCGATTTGCTCTATAGCACAATCCTCTCCCAATAACGCTTACAACGCCATATTATTTAATGTAAGCTATGGGTTTCATCTTCCTAATGCAGATCTATCAGACCGTTTTGGATCTAATTTTAGTATAGGCGGAAGTATAGAATACCTTACGGAAAAAGGTAACTGGATGTTAGGTATTAAAGGAAATAATTTATTTGGTCAAAATGTAAAAGAAGACGTTTTAGCCTCTATTAGAAGTAGTGACGGATTCCTAATCGGTAATAGTGGTGCTGGTGCAGGGAGGTTTGCACTAGTGGTATTAAGAGAACGTGGATTCTATGTAGGAGGACTGATTGGCAAATTATTTTCCTTGTCCAAAAAGAATAAACGTGCTGGCATCAGAGCAACGATCGGCGCTGGTTTATTGCAACACAAAGTAAGAATTCAGGACGAATCTGGAACAGCCCAACAGATAGCAGGAGACTATAAAAAAGGCTACGACCAACTAAGTAATGGCCTAGCTTTAGAACAATTTATCGGTTATCAATATTTAAGTATTAATCGAGGAACTAATTTTTTCGCAGGGTTTGAATTTACTCAAGCATTTACACAAAATAGAAGAAATCGTAACTTTGCTACACGGACTACAGACAACACCAAAAGAATAGATGTATTAACAGGTTTTCGCATTGGCTGGACGATACCTATCTATGTCGGAGAAAAAGGAGAAGATTTATTTTATTAATGAGAATGTCAAAATTCTCTTAACCTCCAAGAAGTGAAGAAGTACGCAATCATAGATATTGAGACAACGGGTGGCATGGCCACTAGAAGTAAAATTATTGAAATCGCTATTGCGATTCATGACGGAAATAAAGTAATAGATACCTACGAGACTTTAATCAATCCCGAAAGCTATATTCCTGCCGCTATCACCAAACTAACAGGTATTACTCAAGAAATGGTAGCGGATGCGCCAAAATTTTATGAGGTAGCAAAAAAAATTGTTGAGATAACAGAAAAAACGATCTTCGTCGCACATAATGTTCGCTTTGATTATAGTTTTGTTCGGGAAGAATTTCGCCGTTTAGGGTTTGCCTATAGTCGTAGACAACTATGTACTGTTCGATTGAGTAGAAGTTCTTTCCCTGGTTTACCTTCCTACAGTCTATCTAATTTAATCAAACATTTTAAACTACCCTGTTCTAGTCGGCACAGAGCAATGGGAGATGTAGAAGCAACGGTTGTTTTATTTGAAAAAATATTAGCCAAAGAAAAAAGTTCGGAAGACCTAGATCAGATGGTCAATCTGGGAGTAAAAGAATCTTTATTACCCAAAAATATTAGTCTCGAACAACTGCATGAATTACCAGAAGAATGCGGGGTCTATTACTTCCATGATGAAGCTGGAGATATTGTTTATGTTGGAAAAAGTATCAATATCAAAAAAAGGGTCATGGAGCATTTTGCAAAAGTTACCGAGAAGGCTCGAAAATTACAGCAATATGTAGATGATATTTCTTTTGAAATAACAGGCAGCGAACTAGTCGCCTTACTATTTGAATCCTATGAAATAAAGCGACTAAGACCACCAGTCAATCGAGCGCAACGAAGACGCTATTTTCCCTATGTGATCTACCAATACATCAATGAAGCAGGATATATTTGCCTAGATATTTCTAAGCCCACAAATAAAGTACGAGAAGGACTAAAAATAGTAGCAGAATATCCCAAAACGGGTAGTGCAAGAGGCTACCTAAAAAGAGCTGTTGAATTATTTCAATTATGTCCATTACATTGTAATCTAGAAAAAAGTAGCCAGCCTTGTTTTAATTATCACTTAAAAAAATGCGTAGGTGCTTGTATCGAAGAAGAAGCTGCGGACGATTATAACGAAAGAGCACAAGAAGCAATTGAATACTTAGCAACCGTCTTTGAAGAAGATTTCTTCGTAATAGATCAAGGCAGAACCAATACTGAAAAATCAGTAGTTTTAGTAGAGCAAGGCAACTACAAAGGTTTCGGCTATATAGAAGAAGAAGATATGAATGGCATAGAAGCACTAAGAGATGCCATCCAAACCAAACAAGGCAACCCCGAAACCGCCAAAATCATCAGACGTTTCCTAGCAGGTAAGCACAAAGCAAAAGTCCTAAGAATCGGTCAATAGAATTTAAACAAATAATTAAAATACTAAAAAACACCTCCATTCACCGATTAATCCCATTCATTAATCGAATAAAAACCCAAACACCAAGATTTAAAGTAATTTTGCATACAAGCCCCAAAACGGGCGACACCCTGTAACCCACGACGAAGTCGTGAAGATTTGCACAATAACAGCCCCAAAGGGGCGACACCTTGTAACCCATGACGAAGTCATGGGATTAGACCATAGCGAAGCTATGGGAAAAGAAAAACAATGAATCTAGCCGAAAACATCCGACAAGCCTTCAGTTCCATCAGAGCCAATATGCTACGCGCCATACTGACCCTCCTAATCATTGCCTTCGGAATCATGGCATTAGTAGGCATATTAACAGCCATAGATAGCATCATTTATTCCATGGGCGACAACTTTTCCAGTATGGGAGCAAACTCCTTCAACCTACGTCCTAAACGAGAAAACATGAGTGGCAATAGAAGAGGCAGGCGACAAAAACGAGGAGAACCGATCACCTTCAAACAGGCGATGGAGTTCAAAGAGAAATTTACATTCCCTGCTAAAATAGGTATCTCTGCCACAGGGACAAGAAACGCAGAAGTAAAGTATGGCGATCAAAAAACCAATCCAAATGTCCGTTTAACAGGAATCAATGAAAATGAAATGGACATTACCAAAAGTGAGATTGAATTTGGTCGAAACTTTACGAAACTAGAAGCAGATAATGGGGGGAACAAAGCCATTGTAGGCTCAGATATTATCAAAATCCTCTTTGATGGCAAGGGCGAAAAAGCCTTAGGCAAGGCCATTAATATAGGTGGGCAAAAATATAAAATCATAGGAATCATCAAGTCCAAAGGATCTGGAGGAGGTGGCAATTCAGATCGAGTAGTGTATATTCCCATCATCAATGTCAAACGCTTATATGGAACAACCCAAACCAACTATGGGGTAACTGTAGGATTAGCGAATGCTACGGATATGGATGCGGCGACTGCCTCTGCCATTGGTACTTTTAGAAATATTCGGCGCTTAAAAGCTAGTAAGGATAATGATTTTGAAATTCGAAAAAGTGATGGCATCATAGATATTCTCAAAGAAAATACCGTCATGCTACGAGGGGCGACGGTAGCCATAGGTCTCATTACTTTGTTAGGGGCAGCTATTGGTTTGATGAATATTATGCTAGTTTCTGTAACAGAACGAACTAGAGAAATTGGTATTTGTAAAGCCATGGGAGCTACCAGAAGAAATATACTCATTCAATTTTTGACAGAAGCCGTAGTGATTTGCCAACTTGGAGGAATTGTAGGAATTATACTAGGAATCCTTGCAGGTAATTTGGTCTCGCTCGCCAC
>CAKZUM010000175.1 GCA_937921525.1 uncultured Saprospiraceae bacterium | reverse complement strand
AAATTGATAAAAAAAATAAGCTGATTCCACAAAATCAGGGCTTGGTCAATTTTACTAAATTTCAGTTAGGAATTACAGATAAGCTGGTAAAAAGAGAAGCCACAGCTACACTAGACCAAGCCATCAATTATATTCAGCAAGGGGCGTATCCAGAAGCAATAGACACCTGTAACGAAGCATTGGAAATTAATCCAAATAATGGCGTTATTTATAGGTATAGTGGTATTGCAAGAATGTTGTTAGGAGATTATTCAGATGCGTTAGAAGATTTTGAACAAGCTATATCTTTAGATCCGAAAGACATCGAGACGCATATAGAAAGAGGTTGCTTATATTATGATCTTGAAGATCTGATAGCTGCTATAAGCGATTTTACAGCAGTCATAAATATTGACGAGACACACGCACAAGCTTATTTTTTCCGAGGATATGCTCAATATGATCTAAAAAATGTTCAATCAGCTATTGATGATTTTACAAATGCGATAGAATTTGATCCTAAACATATAGAAGCATGGTATAACAGGGGTTTTGCAAAATTCGATAAAGGTAGCTTTAGGGAGGCTATTGCGGATTTTACAGAAACAATTAAATTAGATCCCAATTATATTAATGCTTATGCAAACAGGGGAGAGGCACGATATCAACTGACACATCTTCGGGATGCTATTGCAGACTTTACAAAGGTAATTCAATCTACCCCTAATGCATCCAACGCTTATTACAATCGAGGGGTTGCACAATCTGACTTAATGAATTACCATGATGCTTTGAGTGATTTAAGAGTGGCTTTACAATTAAAACATCCTGCTGCACAGGCAGCTATTGACACTATACAAGAGCTGTTAAGTAAGCGCTAAGTAGTTATACAAGTTAATAGTGTCAGGTATAATTTGGATGAGTTTTGGATTTAGACGAGTTAAAAAACGGAGGCATAGCCTTAGCTACGCCGAGTATTTTTAAGGAAGTATAAATTCAAAAATCGCCAAAGTATTCGACAGAATTAACTTGAATAACTACTAAGCTATGTTGTAGTATAACTAGTCAGATATAATTTTACTTACTACTAAGAAACAAGCAACAAAGATGACTAGTATGGTCTATGTTCTATATCGAAATCGTTTTTACAAAAAGATTTAAACAGACTTTATTCGTTAATATTTGTTCTCGCTCGTCATTAATGATAATTTTAGTAGAGTCGTCATAGGCAAAGCGTTCTATAACTTTTATTTTGGTGCCCAATGTTAAATTGAATTTATTAAGGTATTGTAAAAAGGGCATGGTATCATCTTGCACGCCAACTAATATACCTTCCGCACCTTCTGCTAATTCAGGCAAAGAAATTTGCTTTCTAAAAGTGAAATTACCATCCGCATCTGGGATAGGGTCTCCATGTGGATCAAATTTGGGATTACCCAAAAAATCATCTAGTCGATTTATTAATTTTTTTGAGGGAATATGTTCTAATTCTTCTGCAATCTCATGTACTTCTTCCCAAGAGAAATTTAGTTTTTTTACTAAAAAAGTTTCCCAGAGACGATGTTTACGGACCAAACTAGTGGCCAGACTATTGCCAGTGTCTGTCAATCGAACGCCTTTATGTTTTTGATAATGAACTAATTCTTTCTTAGATAGCTTTTTAATCATATCCGTTACAGAAGCAGCAGAAGTTTGCATTGCTTGTGCTATTGCATTGGTTGCTATTGGTTCATCTGATCGTTCACATAGCTGAAAAATAGCTTTCAGATAATTTTCTTCTGTTCTGGAAGTGGTATTCATTAACTTTGTTATTTATTAGAACAGACCCGCCCGACTGCCGTCAGGCTGGCGGGGAACAGAGACCATTTCATTGAAAGAGGAGAGACTGCCAATTTTAGGTTACTTCTCTTAAATATAACAAAAATAAGTATTTTTAGACTAATCTAAAAATATTTTATAATAAGTCTAAACCAATGTTGATTAAAACCCGTGGTATCATCTTTAAGGCACTGAAATATTCAGAAACTAGCTTGATACTAGATATTTATACAGAGGAGAAAGGCTTGCAGAAATACATTGTTAGTGGAGTAAGAAGTAAGGGGGCAAAGATGAAAATGGGCATTTTGCAACCTACAACTTTAGTGGAGATGGTGGCCTACAGTCGAGATACTAAGAATATGCATCGGATTAAAGAGATCAAGGCAGCGCATATCTATCAGAGTTTGCCTTTCGATATGTTAAAAGGGACGATTGGTTTATTTATGGTAGAGTTGGCTCAAAAAACAATCAAAGAACAAGAAGCAAACCAAGGGTTATTTGATTTTTTATATGGTCAGTTTGTTACATTGGATCAGGCAGCTTCACTTCCTCCGAATTTTCATTTGTCTTTTATGTTAGTTTTGACAGAGTATCTAGGCTTTGCACCTAATGGCACTTGGTCACGAGATACCCCTTATCTTGATATGAAGTCGGGCAATTTTGTAGAACTGGAGCCACTACATCAATATGTGCCTAGTAAAATGGAAAGTGAAAATATCAGCATTTTTTTAGAAGGACAAGAACCTAGATTAACTCGAAAAGAGCGCCAGCGTTTACTAGATAAATGTATTACCTATTACCGATTGCATGTAGAAAATTTTACAGGCTTGAATACACACACTATTTTAAAAGAAGTGTTAGAAGGGTAACACCTCTGTAGATCATCCGTTCTAAG